>JBBAMO010000010.1:0-11039 GCA_040402495.1 Rhodoluna sp. | reverse complement strand
GGGGCGCCCGTTAAGTCGGACTCCGCGCCAAAGGCCGTTGCGCCAACGCTTTCCATTTCGGCCGACGCATTTCGTGAGACCAAGAGCAAACCATAGCCATGGCGACTGAACCATCCGCTGTCGCAAAGTGTTCTAGGGCGGGCTGCGAGGCTGCGGCGAGCATCGTGGTGGAGTGGCGAAATCCTCGCATCCACTCCGCAGACCGAGTCAAGTCTTGGCTTGCCTGCACAGAGCATGAAGAATTTCTGGTTGACTATCTCAAGACGCGCGACTTCTTGATAGGCACCCGACCTCTATGAACTACTTTCTAAAATCGTGGAAACGATGGACAACTTGGCTTGTCCTAGCGATTTTGTTTGCAGTTGGTTGCGTCTTTTTGTCGGAATGGCAGTTCGAGCGCCGTGCTCACCGAGTGGCCCAAATCGAAGTTGTGCAGAAAAACTACGATGCCAAGGCAGTGGGCATCGACTCTCTACTTGGAGCTAAAAAGGCCGACTCGCAATTGCTGTGGCGACCTGTTACCGCAGCGGGCAGGTACCTAAACGACAAAGCGCTGCTCGTTCGAAATCGCCCCCAAAACGGTCAACCCGGGTTCGAACTCGTCATTCCGTTCGCAACCCCTCAGCGCACCATCCTGGTTGATCTTGGATGGCTTCCTACAGGCAACCTGCAGGACTCCCCCGATGAGATTCCGCTGCCTAGCACCGATGCTCGCAGCATCACCGTTCGTTTGGCACTGACTGAACCGAAGATCGAAAGAGATGCACCCGAGGGTCAGGTTGCCAACCTGCACTTGCCAACCATCGCAAACCTCACCCAAATGCCTATCGACACCAAGTGGTACGGTCAGCTTTTGTCTGGCAGCTACAAAGCATTTCCAAGGCAGCTTTCAAAACCGAGCATCGATGAGGGCAACCACTTGTCGTATGCGATTCAATGGGTGATCTTCGCGCTGCTAGGTTTCACCATGTTGATTTGGGCCTATCGCAAAGAAATGCACTTTGCTAGGGCGCAACAAGACTCTACCTACAAGATTCCTTCGCGACGCAAAACGCGCGCCGACATTGATGCGCAGGCCGAAGACGAGTAGACCGCAAGGTCTGCAAGTTCCTTAGGAAAGCTGAATCAAATCGGCGTAAGACTCGTTCCAGTGGTCTTCGACTCCATCGGGAAGAATCAAAACACGTTCGGGATTCAGCGCCAGCACTGCACCTTCATCGTGGGAGACCAAAACCACAGCACCCGTAAAAGTTGCGAGGGCACGCAGGATTTCTTCGCGGCTGGCTGGGTCCAGGTTGTTTGTTGGCTCATCGAGTAGTAACACGTTGGCCGACGACACCACCAAAGATGCCAGGGCAAGGCGAGTTTTCTCGCCGCCACTTAGCACTGCGGCTGGCTTGTCGACATCGTCGCCACTAAACAGGAACGAACCAAGCACCTTGCGGGCATCCGTGTCGGCAAGATGAGGCGCTGCAGCCTGCATGTTTTGCAGCACCGACTTTGCTACGTCGAGGGTTTCATGTTCCTGCGCGTAGTAGCCGATCTTTAGACCAAACCCAGGCTCTATTTGCCCGGTGTCTGGCTTGTCGATTCCGGCCAACATTCTCAACAGGGTCGTTTTTCCCGCTCCATTAAGACCGAGCACAACTACTTTCGACCCCTTGTCGATTGCCAGGTCTACAGCGGTGAAGATCTCGAGAGAACCGTATGACTTAGAGAGATTGCTGGCCATGAGTGGTGTTTTGCCGCAAGGTGCTGGGTCTGGAAAGCGAATCTTGGCAACGCGATCTACCTCGCGAACATCCTCGAGTCCAGACATCAGACTCTCGGCTCGTCTAACCATTTGCTTAGCTGCCACTGCCTTGCTGGCTTTTGCGCCAAATCGCGCGGCTTGCATTTGAAGTTGAGTTGCCTTCTTCTCGGCATTCGCACGGTCGCGCTTGCGACGTTCTTCGTCAGACTCGCGTTGCTTTTGGTAAGCACGCCATCCCATGTTGTAAACGTCGATAACTGTGCGAATGGCATCTAGGTAAAAAACGCGATTCACGGTTTCGCCAACAAGGTCGACATCGTGGCTGATCACGATGAGCCCGCCCTGGTAAGTCTTGAGAAACTCTCTCAACCAAACCACTGAGTCGGCATCGAGGTGGTTCGTTGGCTCGTCGAGAATCATGGTCTCGGCACCGCTAAACAAAATGCGCGGCAGTTCGATGCGACGTCGCTGACCACCAGAAAGTGTTTTCAGGGGCTGGCTCAAGATGTGCTCTTTAATGCCAAGGTTGCTGGCGATGGCCTCCGCCTCAGCCTCAGCCGCGTAACCACCCTGTGCGACAAACTGTTCTTCGGCTGCCGAGTACTTCTTCATAGCGTTGTCGTAAACGACGGGATCGACAGAGCCCATCTCTTCTGAGTACTTGGTCAGCTTCGCAAGGATGTCGCCAAGCCCGCGCGCGTTGAGAATGCGAGTTCGGGCCAACTCTTCTGGGTCGCCAGAACGAGGGTCTTGCGGCAGATAGCCAATCTCGCCAGAAGTTTCGACAACTCCGGCGGTTGGTAGCATGTCGCCGGCAAGCACTTTTGTGAGTGTGGTCTTTCCCGCTCCATTGCGACCAACAAGACCAACCTTGTCGCCCTTATCCACGCGAAAAGTCACATCTTGCATCAAGATGCGTGCACCGATGCGGATCTCTAGGTCGCGCACGCTAATCATTTGAAGCCTCTGTTTGGGATGGATTTTGGCTCAATAACATTCATCACCAAAAGCCCTAGTCTACAATCGACAGTAGTTGTTACCGATTAGTTACTGGAGTGAAATGTCACTGACTCTTAGCCACCGCCCAACCATCATCGACCGCGTCGTTCCTAAAAACCTCGCCGCAGACATAGCTATGGTGTTGTCGGGCACCGCTCTTACGGCACTTGCAGCTCAAGTTACCGTGCCGCTTTACCCAGTTCCAGTAACGGGCCAGACCTTCGCGGTTCTGCTTGTTGGAACCGTTCTTGGCTTCAGCCGCGGAGCGCTCTCGATGGCACTCTATGTGTTGTTGGGCGCCTTAGGCCTTCCAATCTTCCAGGATGGCGCCTCAGGCTTTGCCTTCGGCCCAACCCTTGGCTACCTAATCGGCTTCGTTGCGGCTGCAGCCCTAACCGGCTTTATGGCTGAGCGTGGTCTAGACAAGAAGTGGTATGAAGTCGCTCTCACGTTCATCGCAGGTTCTGCAGTTATTTATGGCTTTGGACTTACCTGGCTATCGATTTTCTTGGGTGCCGTTGGTGCACCAAACGATCTGATCTCAACCATGACCGCTGGACTCTTCCCATTCTTGATCGGAGACGCAGTCAAGGCTCTGGCGGCCGCCGCACTTTTGCCTGCTGCTTGGGCTGGTATAAAACTTCTGAAGAAGTAGTCAGTCAACGACAAATGGCACCCCTCTGGGGTGCCATTTCCGTTTAATTCTTTAGATCGAGAATCCGATTGCCCGCATTTGTTCGCGGCCATCTTCGGTGATCTTCTCAGGACCCCAAGGTGGCATCCAAACCCAGTTGATTCGGTAGGCCTCAACAACGCCGTCTAGCGCCTCACCGGTCTGTTCCTCGAGAATGTCGGTTAGTGGACATCCAGCCGAGGTGAGCGTCATGTTAATAAGCAGGTGGCCGTCGTCGTCGCTTGCCTCAAGCCCATAAATCAGTCCCAGGTCGACGATGTTTACGCCGATTTCTGGGTCGATAACCTCTTTCAGGGCCTCGATGACTTCGTCGTATTTCTTAGCGTCTAGCTCGACAGGCATTAGGCCCTAACGTAGCGGTCGTAGCCCTCGGCTTCGAGACGCTCGGCAAGTTCTGGCCCGCCCTCTTCGGCAACTTGACCTGCAACGAAAACGTGCACGAAGTCTGGCTTGATGTACTTGAGAATTCTCGTGTAGTGAGTGATTAGAAGCACACCGATGTCGCTAGCCTCCTTAGAGCGGTTTACGCCCTCCGACACCACTTTCAGAGCGTCTACGTCTAGGCCCGAGTCGGTTTCGTCCAAAACCGCAAACTTTGGCTTGAGTAGCTCAAGCTGAAGAATCTCGTGACGCTTCTTCTCGCCACCCGAAAAGCCCTCGTTCACGTTGCGCTCGGTAAAGGCAGAGTCCATGCGAAGGTTTTCCATGGTTTCGCGAACTTCTTTGATCCATGGGCGAAGTGCTGGCGCCTCGCCGGTGACGGCGGTCTTTGCGGTGCGCAAGAAGTTACTAACCGATACTCCCGGAATCTCTACCGGGTACTGCATGGCTAGAAAAAGACCGGCACGAGCACGCTCGTCGACGCTCATCTCAAGAACGTTTTCGCCGTCGAGCAGAATCTCTCCTTCAGTCACTTCGTACTTTGGGTGACCTGCGATTGAATACGCAAGTGTTGATTTGCCTGAGCCGTTAGGGCCCATGATGGCGTGAGTCTCGCCACTACGAATAGTTAGGTCTACGCCGCGCAGGATTTCTTTTTTGCCCTGGTCGGTGTCTACCGATACGTGCAAGTTCTTGATCTGAAGTATCGCCATTTTGGTCTTCTTTCGTACTTTGGGTTAAAGCTTGGTTTGGTTAGCTGGCTTCGTATTCGAGAAAGATGACGCCATTCTCGATAAAGGTTTCGTAAACGGCAACAGGTTCGTAGGCAGGAAGCGACAGTGGCGAACCCGTTTCAAGCGAGAACTTGGCACCGTGCGCCCAGCACTCGATTGAGTCGTTGTCTACAAATCCCTCGCTCAGTGAAATCTCTCCGTGTGAACACTTGTCGTCGATGGCTTTCACATCGCCGCCCTTGGTGCGAGCAATCGCGATGGCGTGGTCGCCAACCTTCACGCGGATGGCACGACCTGGTTTGATGTCTTCGACTGGGCAAATCTCGATAGCCATTAGTTCACGCTCCTAGCAAGTTCGGCTTCGATTGACTCGGTGAGGCGAGACTCAAGCTCTGGAACACCGATCTGTTGGATGATTTCGTTCAGGAATCCGTAAACCACAAGGCGACGAGCCTCTGATTCACTGATGCCGCGGGCCTGTAAGTAAAACAACTGTTCGTCGTCGAAGCGTCCCGAAGCGCTGGCATGGCCGGCGCCTTCGATCTTTCCGGTCTCGATTTCGAGGTTTGGAACCGAGTCGGCACGCGAGCCCTCGGTAAGCAACAGGTTTCGGTTCAACTCGTAAGTGTCGGTTCCTTCTGCTTCTTTACGAATCAAAACGTCGCCAACCCAAACGGTGTGTGCCTTTTCGCCCTGCAGTGCGCCCTTGTAGGTAACTCGAGACTTGCAGTTTGGCTCTGAGTGATCGATGTAAGGGCGGTGCTCAAGGTGCTGACCTGCATCTGCGAAGTACATGCCCAAAAGTTCGGCGTCTCCCCCTGGTGCGCTGTACTGAACAGACGGAGTGATTCGAACGGTTTTACCGCCCAGGCTAATTACGATGTGCTTGAGCTTTGAGTTGCGCCCGAGCTTGCAGAAATGCGCGGCAACGTGGACGCTGTCGTCATCCCAGTCTTGAATGCTAACCAGCGTTAGATCTGCTTCGTCGCCAACCAAAACTTCTACGTTCTCTGCGAGCTGGGCTTTGCCGCGGTGGTCGAGCACAACCACAGATTTTGAGTGCTGCTTGGCCTCAACGATTACGTGGAGAGCACTTGCTTCCGCAGATTCGCTAACGATTGAAAGTTGAACCTGGCAATCTGCATCTTCGCTGGCGGGAATCGACACGAGGTATGCCGCATCGGCCGAAATCCAAGATGCTGCGCTGATGCGATCTTCTGGAAATCCTGCTGCTCCGAACAGTGCGTGGTCGCGACCGATCCAGGCGGTGGTTACCTGATCTGGGGCCTTGAGGGCGATGTCGCCGTTGAACTCGTCGAGAACATCGTTGGTTAGCTCTCCGAGGCGATCTACCGGCAAGTAGCGCCACTGCTCTTCGCGCTGGGTGATTGCAGCGAAGTCGGCAATGTCGGCGCTTCTTACTCGAGCACTTCGCACTTGAATTGGGACATCTGCGCCATGGCTGTGCGCAGACAGTCCGTGTTGGGCTGTCTGTGAAAGTTCAGTCATTAGCCGACTGCCCCTTCCATCTGCATCTCGATCAATTTGTTGAGCTCGAGGGCGTATTCCATCGGGAGTTCCTTAGCGATTGGCTCGATGAATCCACGAACAATCATGGCCATTGCCTCGTCTTCGGCCATTCCGCGGGACATCAGGTAGAACAACTGCTCTTCGCTAACGCGAGAAACCGTTGCCTCGTGACCCATCGAAACGTCGTCTTCACGAACGTCTACAGCCGGATAGGTGTCTGAGCGAGAAATGGTGTCGATCAACAGCGCGTCGCAACGAACCGTGTTCGCCGAGTGGTGTGCACCCGGGTTGACACGTATTTCTCCTCGGTAAGAGGTGCGTCCGCCGCCGCGAGCAATCGACTTAGAAACAATCGACGATGAGGTGTAAGGAGCCAGGTGAATCATCTTTGCGCCAGCATCCTGGTGCTGGCCTTCGCCAGCAAAGGCAACCGAAAGGGTTTCGCCACGAGCGTGCTCCCCCGCCAAGATAACGGCCGGGTACTTCATGGTGACCTTCGAACCGATGTTTCCATCGATCCACTCCATGGTTGCACCTTCGTGTGCGATGGCGCGCTTGGTTACCAGGTTGTAAACGTTGTTCGACCAGTTCTGAATGGTGGTGTAACGCACTCGAGCGTTCTTCTTGACGATGATTTCTACCACCGCTGAGTGCAGCGAGTCGCTGTTGTAAATCGGCGCGGTGCAACCTTCGATGTAGTGCACGTAGCTGCCTTCGTCGGCAATGATCAGCGTGCGTTCGAACTGACCCATGTTTTCGGTGTTGATGCGGAAGTAGGCCTGAAGTGGAATCTCCACGTGTACGCCCTTAGGGATGTATACGAACGATCCACCTGACCAAACGGCAGTGTTCAAAGCTGCGAACTTGTTGTCGCCAGCCGGAATAACGGTGCCGAAGTACTCCTGGAAGATTTCTGGGTGGTCGCGAAGAGCGGTGTCGGTGTCTAAGAAGATGACACCCTGCGCCTCAAGGTCTTCTTGAATCTGGTGATAAACAACTTCAGATTCATACTGAGCAGCTACACCAGAAACTAGACGTGAGCGCTCGGCTTCGGGGATGCCTAGACGCTCATACGTGTTTTTGATGTCGTCTGGTAGGTCTTCCCAAGTGGTTGCCTGACGCTCTGTTGAGCGAACGAAGTATTTGATGTTGTCGAAGTCGATACCCGAAAGATCGGCACCCCAGTTAGGCATTGGCTTCTTGGTGAAGTAGTCGTAACCCTTCAAGCGGCGCTCGAGCATCCAAGCGGGTTCGCTCTTTTTGCCCGAAATGTCTTCGACTACATCGGTGTTGATGCCACGCTTGGCAGTTTCGCCGGCCTTGTCGGAGTCTGACCAGCCAAATTCGTACACACCAAGGCTGTTAAGTTCTGGGCGGTCGAGGATTATGTCGTTCAACTGGTTCTCTCCTTGTTCATAAGCCACAACAGCGCTCTATTGGTGTTTGTTCCCAGCCTGGCGACCGAAAACAAATACTCGGACGCTGCTGCGTGTAAGACTTGAAACACGTAAATTCAACTCGGGCGTCGTTGCCCGGCATTTTTTGTTCGTGATTGTTGTTCAGTTTACTTGAGCCTTGTCTGTATCGGTAGGTGAATCTTGAAGGGAAATTTTGAAGCGTGTACTTGACGGCCTGATTGGTCCAAAGCGCCTTGGTTTGTATGCCTGGCTGTCCCTGATTAGTCAGATTCTCATCGTGGTTACCGGCGGTGTGGTGCGCCTGACTGGCTCTGGCTTGGGCTGCCCTACCTGGCCAAAGTGCACCGAGGACTCTCTGGTCACGGTTCCAGAAATGGGTATCCACGGCATCATCGAATTCGCCAACCGCTTACTAACTTTTGCGCTCGCACTTATCGCTGTGCTCACTTTGGCTGCAGTGTTTAGAAGTTCTGTTATCTCCAAAAGACTTGCGCTGCGCATGTCTGCCATCGCATTACTGCTTGGTATCCCAGCTCAGGCAGTGCTTGGTGGTTTCACGGTGCTAACGAAACTGAACCCATGGCTCGTTGGAGCTCATTTCGTTCTGAGCGGTGTGATGATAGCCCTCGCTTCGTTGCTGCTTGCTCGCGTTTATGGGCTCACTAATCGGGACGACTCTGCAGGTCTTAAGGCACTTTCAGCAGCCACGTTGATTGTTGGTTGGATAGCCGTGCTGGTTGGCGTATTGGTCACCGGCGCTGGTCCGCACTCTGGAGATGCACAGAGCGTGCGAAATGGCCTAGACCTTGAAACCTGGCAGCATTACCACTCCTACCCTGCCTATGTCACCCTCGCTCTTGCTGTCGCTGGTTTGATAGTCATCCTGCGCCGCGACGGCAAGCTTCGTGGCTCGCGTCAAGCGTTGGTTGCCATACTTCTGCTGGTTTCGTTGGCCGCGCAGGCAGTCATCGGTGTTGCGCAGTCTCGCCTAGGTGTGCCACCACTACTTGTTGGGTTGCACCTTCTCGGCGCGTCAAGCATTATTGCCCTGTTGCACCTTCAGTTGCTATTCGTCTTTGGTAAGAAACGCTAATGGCGAGAATCTTTTGGTTTCGCCGAGATCTGCGCCTCCAAGACCACCCGGCTCTAAACGACGCAATCGCGGGTGCTAAGGCCGATGGCGACGCAAAGGTTTTTGCCGTCGTGAGCCTAAAAGACTACTCAGATGCCGCGGCGCTCTCGCCGTTGCGTTGCGAGTCGCTGATGGCATCTTGGCGCAGTCTTGATGAGAGCATCGGGAATCAGTTGACCGTGCTCTCTCAGCCAGTTCAAGGCATCATCGAGTTAGCCAAGCGCAATGGCGCGACCCACGTGCACGTTAGCGCTGCTTTTGACACGAATTCTGTGGCGTTCATGAAAGAAGCTCGCAAGCGCTTGGAAGCCGCTGGGCTGAAACTGGTGGTTGGCGGCTCAAACTACGCCGTAGCTCCTGGCTCGGTGCGCAAGCCCGATGGAACGCCCTACCGCGTTTACACGCCTTTCTACAAGAACTGGGTGCAAGTAGGTTGGCAAAACCCCTACGAGCTTGAATCAGGGGCCGTGTTTATGCGTGATGAGGCCTCGCACGCTGGTCTAGCTAGCCCTGAGTATCCGAACACTTTCGCAGGCATCGCAACCGACCGCGCCGCACTGTCAAAAATCAAAGCTGGTGAGGAGTTTGCCCTCAGGACATATAAGCGATTCAAAGGTCGCGGAGCGCACCTCAACTATCAAGAGAACCGTAATCGCGCCGACTTGAGTGGCACCAGCCATCTTGGTCATGCGCTTTCACACGGTGAGATTCATCCGCGAACCCTCCTTGCCGAACTGGGTGATTCAGAAGGCGAGATCACCTTTGCTAAAGAGCTTGCCTGGCGCGAGTTTTACGCCGATGTGCTGTGGCATAACCCAACTTCGCTAACCGAGTACCTTGAGCCACGCTTTGCCAAGATGCGCTACGACGATGCGACGGAATTGGGCGAAACTCGCTTGGCTGCTTGGCAGTCCGGCAGAACCGGCTACCCGATGGTGGACGCCGGCATGCGTCAGTTGCTTGCCGAAGGCTGGGTGCACAACCGTTTACGCATGATCGTGGCTTCTTTCTTGGTGAAAGACTTGCACATCGAGTGGCAGCGCGGAGCCGACTGGTTCGAAACCTGGCTTACCGACTTCGATCCTGCTTCAAATGCTCACGGATGGCAGTGGACCGCGGGTTGCGGCACCGATGCTTCGCCTTACTATCGCGTTTTCAACCCAGTGCTACAGGGGCTCAAGTTTGATCCGAATGGCGATTTTGTTCGCAAGTACATTCCAGAGCTTCGCCACATCGATGGCCCTGCGGTGCACGAGCCTTGGCTCCTGATTGACGGCCAAGCTCACGTCTATCCGTCGCCTATCGTCAATCACTCCGAAGAGCGCGACGAATCTCTCGCTCGCCTCGAAGAGCTAAAGGCCTATAAATAGCAGCGGGTCAATCGCGATTGCGATGAACAGCACCGTCAAATAAGTAATCGAGCCGTGGAACAGTCGCATCGGGTGCTTGGGCTCCCCAGATTTGCTCTCGATGTGCATCTTGGTTGCCGTGTACAAAAACCATCCACCACTTAGCACTGCTGCGGCTGTGTAAATCCAACCCATTGGCTGAGCAACGATCAGTAAGAGCGAAGATGCCACGAGTGCCCACGAGTAAAGCGCAATCTGAACGCCAACGACCTTTGGCCCGCGCACCACGGGCAACATTGGCACTCCAGCGGCGCTGTAGTCGTCGCGGTAGCGAATCGACAGGGGCCAGTAATGCGGCGGGGTCCAGAGGAAAATAACTAGAAAAAGCAGCCAAGCCGACACGCTTAAGTCGTTGGTAACAGCGGCCCAACCAATGAGAACCGGCATTGCCCCGGCGGCACCTCCCCAAACGATGTTTTGAGGAGTGCGGCGCTTCAAGAGCAGCGTATAGACGAGCACATAAAACAGAATCGCTGAGAGTGAAAGCATCGCGGCCAGCCAGTTGGCAAAGATTCCCAACCAAAGCACCGAGCCGAGCCCAACCAACCACGCAAACCAGAGGGCCTCGGTTTTGTTTAGTTCACCGGTAACCAGCGGGCGCGACTTGGTGCGACCCATGATCTTGTCGATGTCAGCATCGATATAGCAGTTGAAGGCATTTGCGGATCCAGCAGAAAGTGCCCCACCAACCAGAGTCGCGAGCACCAACCAGAGGTTTGGAATACCTCCCTGGGCCAGAATCATCGTTGGCACGGTCGTGATGAGCAGAAGTTCAATAACCCTTGGCTTGGTTAGGGCAAGGTAGGCGCGCATTTTTGCAGCAACAGGCACGGATGCTCGCGCAGTTTTGGTGGGGTTTTGATTGCTCATTGGTGTTAAGTCTAAATCACTTCGCACAGCCTGCCATTCCCGCGAGTTACAGGCTCACGGGTGTAGACTTAAGTCGAACCTGATGGGCTTTCCCTCGGTTCTGTTCTCTAAACGGCGAC
>JBBAMO010000009.1:0-12155 GCA_040402495.1 Rhodoluna sp. | reverse complement strand
TGCGTGGCGGGCGAAGCGATGCGGCTGCGAGCACAGAACCACCAACCGACACAAGTGCCATCAACGTTGTTGGGCGTTAGCCCGCCAATCACGGCCAGTTTTCGCTAGCCCGCCAATCACGGCCAGTTTTCGCTAGCCCTTCTTACCGAACCACTTCTTCTTGGGGGTGATGTTCACCACGACAAGTGTGCTGCCGTCCGCGCTTTCAGAACCAAAGATGCTGAAGCCCTCGCCGCTGTCGCTCACGGTGGTCTCAACTACGCCGCGGGCAGTGTGCCAGACGATGTCGAAAGATTCGCGAGCAAAGCCCTCAAACTTTTTGCCAGTCGAACGAGCCTCAAGAAGTGTGCGGTCTCCATTACGAACGAGGCGCAGTTCGGTGCGCACCAACTTGCCGTCGGCGGCATCGAAGGTGAGGCCGTCGTCTTCTTGCAGCATCGATTGGTAATCGGTGTTGCCCTCGGGCACAAACACGTGAAGTTGAATCTCCTTTGTCGCCAAGCCGGCCGTGTTTTGCGGAGCATCTTCGAGCATCGGAATCACGGCACCTGCGCGCACAAAAATTGGGATGCGCTCGAGTGGAGCATCCACGCTGTAGGTCTGACCCTCACTCTCGTAGTGCTTGCCCGTGTGCCAATCGAACCATTCGCCACCTGGCAGGTAAACATCGCGCTTGGTTTGTCCGGCGGTAAAAATCGGTGCAACAAGGATGTTCGGCCCGAAGGCGTATTGGTCGTCGATGTTGCGCACGTTGGGGTCGTATTGGTAGTCGTAAACCAGTGGAGCCTGAACTGGCGCACCGGTTTGCGACGAAATTACGAACGACGAGTAGATGTAAGGCAGCAGGCGGTAACGCAGCTTGAGAGCCTCGCGCGAAATGTTTAGCACCTCTTCGCCAAACGACCACGGGTACTGATCGATTGTGTTGATAACCGAGTGCACACGGGCAAAAGGCGTAAGGGCACCGTATTGAATCCACCGTGCGTACAGTTCAGGGTTGGTGTCTTCGGCAAAACCACCGATGTCGGCCCCGACAAAACTCTGGCCTGAAACCGAGAGGCCATTGCCCATCGGGATGCTTAGCCACAGGTGATCCCAGCGCGACATGTTGTCGCCCATCCAGTTGGCCGCGTATCTCTGGATACCGGGGCTGCCTGCGCGGCTCAAAACGAAGGTGCGCAGGTTTGGCATCGCCTTGAGCAACCCCTCGGTGGTACCCATCGCCATCAACATCGCGTACTGGTTGTGGAATCGATCGTGCTCGTACTTGCCCTGATCGAAACGCATCGGCTGTGGGTCTTTGTCGCCAGTGGCTGGTTCGTTCATGTCGTTCCAGATGCCGGCAAGGCCGCTCTTGACGTGTTCGGCGTTTAACTCACCCCACCAAGCTCGCGCCTTCTCGTTGGCAAAGTCTGGAAAAGCGGTGTCGCCCGGCCAAACCTGGCCAACGTATTCTTCGCCACCCTCGGTGATGGCGAAAACCTGGTTCTTCACGCCATCGTCGTAAACCTCGTAGCCCGGATCAATCTTCACGCCTGGGTCGATGATGGTGATTACCTTCACGCCCGAGTCGGCAAGACGCTTCAGCATGCCGGGGGCATCGGGGTATTTCTCTTTGTTCCAAGTGAAAACGCGGTAGCCATCCATGTAGTCGATATCGAGCCAGAACGCGTCGAGAGGCACATCGACCTCGCGATATTTGGCAACCATTCGCTCAACATCGTCTTGGTTGTAACCAAACCAGCGGCACTGGTGAAAGCCCAGCGCCCAAAGCGGCGGCAAGGCGGTGCGGCCGGTGAGCGTTGTGTATTGATACAAAATGTGGCACATCTCTGGCCCAGCAAAAACGTACTCGGTGTACTGCCCGCCATCGAAGCGAATGGCGATTTCATCGTCGGAAGTGAAGTCGTAGAAACCTCGGTATGGGTTGTCGATGAACGAACCACTGATGTCGCCGCCGGCAGCATCCTGGTGGTAGAAAAACGGGATGCTCACGTAGTAAGGGTCGAACTCGGTGGAGGTGTTGTCGGCGCGAGGGTCGCCGGCCTGATACTGCTCGGTGAATTCGCCAGAAGCGGTTGGGTTCAGCACGTCGGTGTTCCAAAGCGTAAAGTCGCGACCGCGGCGGTTGAAGCTGCCGGTCTTTTCGCCAAGCCCGTAGATTGGATCGTCTTTGGCAACCTTGCGGCGAATGGCATACGAGTCGCCGTCTTGTGCGTAAGTCCATGCACCGTGCTGGTCGCGAACCGACTCAAAAACTACGGTGCCGTCGACGCGATAAACATCGATGGCAAAAGGTTCGTGAGACACAACAACTCGAAGTGCATCGGTGGTCAGTTCGGTGGCGGCCTTAGTCGAGCCAACGTTGAAGCCCTTGGTCATTGCCGGTGGCTCTTGCGCCAGCGCAAAACTTGGCTTTTCGTCAAAAACACCGTTGCGCGAAATCTTGATTCGCACGCAGTCGGGCGCAAGCACATCGATGCGAAGCAGCTCGCCGTCTAGCTTGGCTTCGATCCCGTGCTTACCCTTGGTTACAGAGTGCGCACGCGAAAATGTGACGTAGTTGTCGGTGTTCATAGTTAGAGCGTAGTCAAAACCAAGTGCCTTCGAGGCAGGCTCTCGCAACTAGACGGATGCGTAGACTTGCACCATGCTCACCCTCGAAAGCGTGAACCTGCGTGCCTGGCACCGCGCCATCGTGGTGTTCTTTTCGGTGATTGGAATTACGGGTGCATCGATGATGGTGCGAATGCCGCTGGTGCGCGAGACGCTGCAGGTTTC
This sequence comes from Rhodoluna sp., assembly GCA_040402495.1. GTDB lineage: Bacteria > Actinomycetota > Actinomycetes > Actinomycetales > Microbacteriaceae > Rhodoluna. Next base: position 9,374 of record JBBAMO010000009.1, on the reverse strand, counting down.
TACGGCCGAGCTCGGGGTGCTGCTGGTTTTTGGTGCCATCGGCGCACTGATCGGCCTGTCGCTTGTTGGACGTTTCATCGCCCACTTCGGCACTCGTAGAGCTGCACTTCTCGGTATGTCGATTTGGTTCGTCGGAACCGTGATTCAGCTTGTTGCTTTGGGCACTCACTCGCCCATTTTGTTTGGCATCGGTGGTTTTATTGCAGGTCTGGGCGTGGGCAACACGGATGTCGCCATAAACGTTGACGGTTCAGCCATCGAGCAGCGCCTCGGAAGGGCCGCGCTTCCTAGAATGCACGCGGCTTTCTCTATTGGTGCGCTCGTTGGTGCCAGCCTCGGAACTCTAGCCATCGCGCTCAACACTGGCATCGTCTTGCAAATGTCGATCATCGCCGCGGCGGCTTACCTGATTCCTTTGCTTGGGTTGCGCTACATGCCTATCGACAACGGAATTCACACCGAAGAACAAAAGGCTTCGGGCGGGCCTCGGTCTATCAACAAGGTTGTGGTCTTGCTTGGCATAGGCATCTTCGGCATGACTCTTGGCGAGGGCGCATCAAACGACTGGCTGGCCATCGGCATCGTGGATGGTTATAAAGCCAACGATGCTGCCGGCGGAATCGCGTTTGCGGTGCTGGTCGCCACAATGACCGTTGTTCGTTTCTTCGGTGGTTCAGTCACCGACCGCCTTGGCAACGCAGCCACGCTTCGCATCAGTGGCTCGATTGGTCTGCTTGGCCTGTTACTGATCATCTTGAAGATCAACATCGTAACCGCTTGGATTGGCTCTGGTTTCTGGGGTGCTGGAGTAGCGCTCGCTTTCCCGCTGTTTATCTCAGCCGCGGGCGAGCTTGAAGACCCAGCTCGCAAGGTAGCGATGGTAAGCACGTTCGGCTACACCGCGTTTTTGGTTGGCCCGCCGCTGCTTGGTTTTGTCGGCGAGAGCATCGGGGTGCTCAACATGTACTGGGTGATCTTGCTGTTTATTGCGCTATCGGTTGTTGTTGCAGGTGCGGCCGGAAGTCGGCGTCGCTAGCCAATGTGGTAGTACTTGACCACGCCGTCTACTAAGGTGACGTTCACGCGCTTCCAAATAAGCTCCATGGTGATTGCGCCGTCGTCGAGCACTCTGAATCTGAGGCCGTTTTCTTTGCAGAACGCCTCTGCTTCTTCTCTGGTCATGCCGACAATCGGTGCAGCAAGGCGGGTCATGGCTCTAATCTTCGTTTGCCAGTAGACAGATGGTAAGTACGCAACATTTTCGTCGATTTGGGTGTTACCCGAAACTTGCGAAGCCGAGAGATTGTGGTTCGCGCCAACAGACAGAGAAACCACGATTGCCGTCGCACCTAGAGCAAGGGCTGCGGACCCCATAAGCAAATCTTTGTTCATAACTTGATTATGTCCCCCTAATCGGGATAGTGACAGAGCTGTGAAGACTAGGGGCAGGCGCACTTCCACCAGTTTCCGCCACAGATGCTGCACACAATAGGCGCGGACCCAGGACATGGCGCCACGTGGTGGTACCTAGTGACAAGCCCACCCCATGAAGTGGCTATGCGCTGGCCGGCCTGTATCGGTAATCCGCAAGTCGTACAAGCCCCACTGTCATACTCGGCTATAAATCCATCCTCATGGTTTTGCATATCGCAGAATCTAACACGGCTCGCACTTGGCATCAGCGGGAAACTTATGAGGGTTAAAGGAAAAACCCTCCATTTCTGGAGGGTTTCCCTTGCGGGGTGGAGACTAGGGGGGTCGAACCCCTGACCCCCTGCTTGCAAAGCAGGTGCTCTACCAACTGAGCTAAGTCCCCATTCGGAAGCCCACTCGGTTGAGAGTGCTTCCTGGTGGGCCTAGGAGGACTTGAACCTCCGACCTCTTCATTATCAGTGAAGCGCTCTAACCACCTGAGCTATAGGCCCTTAGAGCCTTTTCGAGTTTAGACGATATTGAGCGTTTGCTCAAACCCAGTTTTAAACTCGGCCGGTGTTTACTGCTTTTTAACGATGTTTTTGGTGCTTTTATTGCGTTTATTGCTAGTTATTGGTGAAACCAACAGATAGGCCACCGCTGATTCGAGCAATCACGTTGTAGATGATTGCCCAGATTCCAGCGAGGATGGTGCCGAGCACCATGTTGAAAATCGAGAGCCCAACTGCGAAGCCGACAATCTTGCCCAGGGTTGCTACGTCAGACACATTCGAAGTTGCATCTGACAAACCAACGGTTGCCAACAGCGAGTTCAGGCTGTTTCCGAGCCCGGTGAACGCAACGATCACCCAAAGCAGAATGAAACCAACGATGGTGGCGATGCCCGCTGCCAGGGTTAGAAAGAAACCCATGCGAACGGCAGACCAAAAGTCGATCTGAACCAACTTGAGCTTGACCTGCTTTACCGGTGGAACTGACTTTCCGCCGCGTCGTGCGAATAACTTAGCCATTTGGCAACTCTCCTTCTGCAGTTTCGTCAACTGCTGCTGGGGCTTCCTCGGTCAACTCGTCGTTGCTTTCGAGGTGGCGCTCGGAGTTTTTAGCTAGACCCAAGACAACATCTTCGTCTTGGAATCGGGCAAATACAACTCCCATTGTGTCGCGGCCCTTGGCAGGAACCTCAGACACCGCCGACCTCACAACTTTACCGCTTTCGAGTACGACTAGAACTTCGTCTTCTTCGCTAACGATGATGGCTCCCACAAGGTCGCCGCGCTTTTCTTCTAGCTTGGCAACCTTGATGCCGATGCCGCCACGGTTTTGCGGACGGTACTGGTCGACCGATGTGCGCTTTGCGTAGCCGCCTTCGGTTGCTACAAAAACGAACTTGTCGTCGCTGTCGTTGATCACCGATGCTGAAAGCAGGTGGTCGCCCTCGCGGAAATGCATACCGATGTTACCCGAGGTGTCGCGACCCATTGGGCGCAGGCTCTCGTCGCTTGCCGAGAAACGAATCGACATTCCCTTGCGCGAAACAAGAAGTAGGTCGTCGTCTTCGGAGGCAAGCATTGCGCTAACCAACTCGTCGCCTTCCTTCAACTTGATTGCGATGATGCCGCCGGTGCGAGGGGTGTCGTAGGCATCCAAGGATGTCTTCTTCACCAAACCTTCGCGGGTGGCAAGCACTAGGTAAGGCGCTGCCTTGTAGTCCTTAAGGTCGATAACCTGGGCGATCGATTCATCTGGCTGCAGCGAAAGCAGATTGGCTACGTGCTGACCCTTCGCATCGCGGCCGGCCTCTTGAACCTCGTATGCCTTGGCGCGGTACACGCGACCCTTGTTCGAGAAGAACAACAGCCAGTGGTGAGTGGTGGTCACAAAGAAGTGCTCCACCACATCGTCGGCGCGAAGGTTTGCACCCTTTACGCCCTTGCCACCGCGGTGCTGCTGACGATAGTTGTCGCTCTTGGTGCGCTTGATGTATCCACCGCGAGTTAGAGAAAGAACCATCTCTTCTTCAGGAATCAGGTCTTCAACGTTTACGTCGCCGTCGAAACCAACCAAGATTTCAGAGCGGCGGTCGTCGCCGTGGCGCTTGACGATGTCGTCTAGCTCTTCGCTGATGATGGCCTTCTGACGAACAGGGTCGGCGATGATGGCCTTGAAGTCGACAATGGCCGCTTCAATTTCGGTGGCCTCGTCGACAATCTTCTGGCGCTCAAGTGCTGCAAGCTGGCGCAACTGCATTGCCAAGATGGCGCGCGCCTGAAGTTCGTCGATAGACAGCAACTTCATTAGGCCGTCGCGAGCATCTTCGACAGACTGGCTCTTGCGAATGAGTGCGATGACTTCGTCTAGTGCGTCGAGAGCCTTGAGGTAGGCACGCAAAATGTGGGCGCGCTCTTCGGCCTTGCGCAGTCTGAACTGCGTGCGACGAACGATTACCTCAACCTGGTGCTCGGTCCAGTGCTTTATGAAGCCGTCGATCGACAGGGTGCGAGGCACGCCATCAACCAGGGCCAACATGTTGGCGCTGAAGTTTTCTTGCAGCGGGGTCAACTTGTAAAGGTTGTTCAAAACAACGCGTGCAACGGCGTCTTTCTTAAGAACAATCACCAAACGCTGACCGGTTCTACCCGAGGTTTCGTCACGGATGTCGGCAACGCCCTGCAGGCGGCCCTCTTTGACCAGCTCAACAATCTTGAGCGCTAGGTTGTCTGGGTTCACCTGGTAAGGCAACTCAGTTACAACTAGGCAGGTGCGGCCGTGAAGTTCTTCAACGTTGACAATTGCACGCATCGTGATGGAGCCACGACCGGTGCGGTAAGCCTCTTCGATTCCCTTGCGACCAAGGATGGTTGCGCCGGTTGGAAAGTCTGGACCCTTGATGTGCTGCAGGAGGTTTTCGAGCAGCTCTTCTTGCGAAGCATCTGGGTTCTTTAGGTACCACTGAGCACCGGCGGCAACTTCGCGCAGGTTGTGTGGCGGAATATTGGTGGCCATACCAACGGCAATACCAATCGAACCGTTGACCAAAAGGTTTGGGAAGCGGCTTGGCAAAACGGTTGGCTCTTGGGTGCGGCCATCGTAGTTGTCTTGAAAATCAACTGTGTCTTCGTCGATGTCGCGAACCATTTCCATGGCAAGCGGGGCCATGCGGCACTCGGTGTAACGAGGGGCAGCAGCAGGGTCGTTACCTGGCGAACCAAAGTTTCCCTGGCCGGCAACTAGTGGGTAGCGCAGGTTCCAGTCTTGAACCAAACGAACCAAGGTGTCGTAGATTGCACCGTCGCCGTGCGGGTGGTACTGACCCATTACATCGCCAACAACACGCGAGCACTTGCTGAACTGCTTGTCTGGGCGGTAGCCACCATCGAACATCGCGTAGATCACGCGGCGGTGAACTGGCTTCATGCCATCGCGCACGTCTGGCAGGGCGCGACCCACGATAACGCTCATTGCGTAGTCGAGGTATGAACGTTGCATTTCTGTTTGCAGATCGACCTGTTCGACGTTGTCGATTAGAACTTCGGTCTCTGGCACTTCTGGAGTGTTTTCGTCAGCCATTTTTCTTGTCTCGTTCCTTCGCGGCCTAGATGTCTAGGAAGCGAACATCCTTGGCGTTGCGCTGAATAAAGGTGCGGCGTCCTTCGACGTCGTCGCCCATGAGGGTGCTGAAGATTTCGTCAGCTAGTGCTGCGTCGTCGAGGGTTACCTGCAACAGCGTGCGACGGTTTGGGTCCATAGTGGTTGCCCAAAGCTCGTCGTAGTCCATCTCTCCCAGACCCTTGTAGCGCTGGATTGAGTTTTCCTTCGGAATCTTCTTGCCCGATGCTTGACCAGATGCCAGTTTTTCGTCGCGCTCGGCATCCGAGTAGACATACTCGTGGTCGGCGTTTGACCACTTGATGCGATACAGCGGCGGCTGCGCGAGGTACACATAGCCGTGCTCGATGAGTGGGCGCATGTAGCGGAACAGTAGGGTAAGAATCAGGGTGCGAATGTGCTGGCCGTCAACATCGGCGTCGGCCATCAAAACGCACTTGTGGTAGCGGATCTTTTCGATGTCAAACTCTTCGCCGATTCCGGTGCCGAAGGCGGTGATGAGCGCCTGAACTTCGGTGTTGGCGAGCGCGCGGTCTAGGCGGGCACGTTCAACATTCAAGATCTTTCCACGAAGCGGCAAAATCGCCTGAGTCTCTGGGTTGCGTCCGCGAACGGCAGAACCACCGGCCGAGTCGCCCTCTACGATGTAGATTTCGCTGAGGCGTGGGTCGCGGCTTGAGCAGTCACGCAGCTTGCCCGGCATGCCACTCGACTCAAGCAGACCCTTTCGACGAGTTGCCTCGCGCGCCTTTCGCGCTGCCTGGCGAGCGGTTGCTGCCTGGATTGCCTTGCGAACAATGTCCTTGGCCTGAGTGGGGTTGCGCTCTAGCCAGTCGCCAAGTTGCTCGTTGACGACCTTCTGAACAAAAGCCTTGGCTTCGGTGTTGCCCAGCTTGGTCTTGGTTTGTCCTTCAAACTGTGGCTCGCTCAGCTTTACCGAGATCACGGCCGTCAAACCTTCGCGGCAGTCATCACCGCTGAGGTTTTCGTCTTTCTCTCTCAGAAGGTTTGTCGAGCGTGCGTACTTATTCAACAACGATGTCAGCGAGGCACGGAACCCCTCTTCGTGAGTTCCACCCTCGTGAGTGTTGATGGTGTTGGCGTAGGTGTGAACGCTTTCGTTGTAAGCGTTGGTCCACTGCATTGCCACTTCGAGTGAAAGATTCTTCTCTTTGGTCTCAGACTCAAACGAGATGATCTCTTGGTGCACAATCTCGGTCTTCTTTGAGGAGTTCAAAAACTCCACATAGTCCATAAGGCCGCGCTCGTAGAGGTAGGTGTCTTCTTTGCCACTGCGCTCGTCGTTTAGGCTGATCGAAAGACCCTTGTTCAAGAAGCACATCTGCTGAAAGCGTGCGCGCAGAGTTTCGTAGTCGAACTCGACCGTTTCGAAGATTTCTGCGTTTGGCTCAAACTCCGTCATGGTGCCGGTGCTGTCGGTAACCGCACCCTTGGCAAGCGGTGCATCTGGCACACCGTTTTGGTAAGACTGGGTCCAGAAGTGACCCTCGCGTGCAACTGCTACGCGCAGCTTGGTTGAAAGGGCGTTCACAACAGACGCACCAACACCGTGCAGACCACCAGAAACGGCGTATCCGCCACCGCCAAACTTTCCACCGGCGTGAAGAATGGTTAGCACAACCTGAACGGTTGAGATGCCCTCGGTTGGGTGGGTTGCCACTGGGATGCCACGGCCGTTGTCTTGCACGCGAATCCAACCAGCCTTGGTGATGGTGACCTGGATGCTGTCGCAGTAGCCGGCGAGTGCTTCGTCTACCGAGTTGTCGACGATTTCGTAAACGAGGTGGTGAAGACCACGGGGACCGGTGGAGCCGATGTACATGCCCGGACGTTTGCGGACCGCTTCGAGTCCTTCGAGAACCTGGATATTTCCAGCTTCGTAGTTGCTTTCTTGTTCAGACATATTAAGTTGGCGCTCCTTTTATTTACCGGATTAGGCCCACTGAACTGCGACTGATAAGCCGACTTAAATCCGGGGTTGCTAACCCTGCAATTTTACCTTTTTGGAGCGACATTTTGTGGGAGGTTCACCACATCGGAATGAGGCGTTTTGCCCTTTATTCAAGCGGAACTTGAAGGTTCAACGGTTACTAAATTCGGCTTTACCCGTAGGTGTCGCGAGGGCCTCGCCCGGGAACCGATCTTGGTCCCTTTTTCCACGATGGTGCGTCGGGTCCGAGCATCTTAAGAGTGGAGATATTTAGGGCAGGATAATCGCTGTTGAGTCTCTGCAAAATCTCTGGAGACATGAGCCTAAGCTGCGTTGCCCAGGCAGTCGAAACGCATCGAACGGTCAGTGTTCCATCGACCAAATCTTCTGGGGTCGACTTCGATGCGGTGTCTTCGCCAACCACAGCTGCCCACTGGTTGTGTAGGTCGCCCTCCGCCATTTCGGCCGACCATCGAAAGTCGGAAACCAACTTGTCCACGCTAGAAAGCGCACTAACCGGGTCGCGACCGCCTTGAAAAGGCTTGGACTTGCCCTTTTTCTTCTTTTCGATGATGCGCTTTTGGTCGCGGCTCATTCGCTTGCCGGCAACGGCCTCGCGCATCTGCCAATAAAACTCTTCTGCGAAGTTAGATGGCTTGCGCTCAGTCATGAGACACCACACCCGCCTTTACCTGGAATTTGACAGCACCGAGCACGCTTGGAACATCTTCTTCTACTGCGGCGGTGATTAGCACCTGCTCATTTTCTGCTACCAACTCGGCCAAACGCAAGCGTCGCCCTGCGTCTAACTCGGCAAAAACGTCGTCGAGGATCAAAATCGGGTCGCCAGTGGTGCTCTCCCTGCGAAGCAAGTCGGCAGAGGCAAGCCGAAGTGCCAAAGCGTAAGACCAGGTTTCACCATGGCTCGCGTATCCCTTGGCTGGCAGCTCACCAAGCATCAAAACTAGATCGTCGCGGTGCGGCCCAACCAGCGTGATGCCTCGTTCGAGCTCTTTTGGCCGCACGCGTTCGAGTTTGGCGGCAAATAGCGCCGCGATGTTGCCTCGATCGCTATCGGTTAGATACTCGAGGTCGTCGGCTTCCTCGCCATCCGGAATCAGCGAACCCATAAGGCTCGAGCGGTAGAGCATGCGTGGTTCGTTATTGGCAATGGCGATCTTTTGATAAGCCTCAAGCAGGTGAGGCTGCAGCATGGTTGCCACTTCGATGCGTGCCGCAACAATCTCGCTGCCGTACTGCACCAGCGAAGCATCCCAGGCGTCAAGCGTTGAGAGCGCTGAGCCGCTGGTCTTGGTGGCGCGGGCGGTTTTTAGCAAAGTGTTGCGTTGCTTGAGCACGCGGTCGTAATCGCTGTAAACACCGGCCATGCGCGGGCGATACTGGGTAACCAACTCATCTAAAAAGGCACGGCGGTTGGTTGGGTCGCGGCGAATGATGTCGATGTCTTCCGGCGCAAAGGTGACCGACTGGATAACCCCAACGATGTCGCGGATGCGAGGCACCGGCGAGCGCCCCATGCGCGCGGAGTTTTTGGTGTCGCGGTTCAGCTCTAGCTCAACCAAGACTTCGCGTTCACCATGTGAAACCAAGCAGCGCACGATGGCCTGATCGGTGCCAGCCTTGATCAAGGGCAGGTAACCGGCCACGCGGTGCGAATTCAGAGTGCTGAGGTAGCGAATGGCTTCAACCAGGTTGGTTTTTCCCTGACCATTAGGCCCCATGAGGAGGTTTATGCCCGGCTCTAGTTTTAGCTCGGCGGTCTCGTAATTGCGAAAAGAGGCGAGGGTTAAGTGTTTTACGAACACGACCCACGCCCCTTAGCGCTAACTGAAACCTGAATCCTTCACTCTAAAGCGAGCAACGGACTTCTTAGTCCTTCTTTACAACTGCGTGGCCACCGAACTGGTTGCGCAGAGCTGCAACGGCCTTCATGGCTGGCGAGTCTTCTTGACGGCTAGCAAAGCGAGCAAACAACGATGCGGTGATCGCAGGCATTGGAACTGCCTCGGCGATAGCCTCTTCGATGGTCCAGCGGCCTTCGCCTGAGTCGTTTACGTAACCCTTGATGTTGTTTAGGTTTGGGTCCTCTTCAAGAGCTCGAACCAAAAGGTCTAGCAACCATGAGCGAACCACGGTTCCGCGCTGCCATGCAGCGAAGGTTCCGTGAACATCCTTGATGATGCTCTTCTTCTCTAGAAGTTCGTAGCCTTCGGCAAACGACTGCATCATGCCGTACTCGATGCCGTTGTGCACCATCTTGGCGTAGTGACCAGCACCGGTGTCGCCAACGTGTACAAAGCCCTCTTCGCGAGCGCCTTCTGGGCGAAGTGCGTCGAATACTGGCATTGCGCGCTCAACTAGC
>JBBAMO010000008.1:0-12343 GCA_040402495.1 Rhodoluna sp. | reverse complement strand
TCCAAGAATTCTTCAACCAAGATTCCCATGTCGATGAACTGCTTGGCGTGGTCGACAACGTCGTAGTCGGTTACCCCCGAGTCGTTGGGCCCACCCTTTGTAAGCAGATAGATGATCGTGAAGTTGTTGAAGTTGAACGCGAACGACGAGATCAACAGCGGAGCGATCGAAACCAAAAGCAGCGGAAGCTTGATGAATCTAAAGCCCTGCCATGGCGATGCGCCATCGATGGTTGCAGCCTCGGTGAGTTCGGCTGGAATCGACTGCAGCGCGCCCGTAACGATAAGGAACATGTAAGGGAAACCAAGCCAGAGGTTTACCAGCAAGACAGCCAAACGAGCTGGCCCCTCTTCGGTAAGCCACGGAAAGTTTGTGTCGGCGCCGGGCGTTTGACCCAGGATTACCGTGTTGACAAAGCCGTTCTCCTTGTTGAACAGACCCACCCAAACGTAAACCGAGAGGAAGGCCGGAAAGGCGTAAGGCAAGATCATGATCGAGCGGTAAGCGCGCTTGAACTTAAGCTTCTCGTGGTTGAACAGAAGGGCAACAGCCATACCAAGCACGAAGGTTGTAAGCACTGTAGAGAACGCGAAGATGAAGGTCCAAGAGATCACCTTGAACAGCGGCGCACGCAGTTGCTCGTCGGTGAAGATGGTCTCGAAGTTCTTGAAGCCAACCTCCACGCGCCAACCGGCGTCGAGAGCCGAAGCGGTTACGTCGCCGTTGAGGTGGTAGTAGCCATCCTTGCCAGGCTTGAAAACATCACCGGTTACAAAGCGGCCGTATTCATCGTCGGCAAGAGCCGTGAAGAACTGAGTCTTTTCGTCAAAAGCCAAAGTCATCTCAACAGGAATAGCGCCGGTAAAGTCGCTGGTCTTGATGCCGAGGTTCGGGTTGTTAGGGTCGAGCACGATGCGCAAACCCAGGTACTGACGCTGAGCGTATGCGCTTAGGTCTTGAATGTTGACAGCAGTGAAGCCAGTTGCCGATACCGCGGCGTGGGCACAGTGGGCGATGTCTTCGTCGTATGGGTCGGCACACTTGTCGCCAAGCTTGTACTGGCCGTCGGTTAGCTCGACCTTCTCTTGGCCGTCTTTACCTACGTAAACCTTGCCGTCTAGGTTGCTGGTTAGAAGCAGCGCCGGCTTGCCATCGGCGTTGTCGGTTACTGGGCGAGCAATAAAGTCTTCGCCGTCAACAATGCGGAAGGCTGCGTTTTTAATAGTCTGAATAGCCAACGCTTGGTCGCCGTTGTGGGCGCTTCCGTAGTTGGTGAAAGCGGTGTAACCGCTAAAGATAAGAACGTAAACCTGAAAGATGATCAAGAAGATCACACCAGGAGTTAGGTATTTGGCAGGTAGCCCGCCCTTGCGAAGGTAAATCCAGTTGACCGCTAAGGCAACTACAACCATCACGGCTGATTCGAAGATTTTGTTTTGAGCCAGCATCACCATAACCATGGCTAGAACGACGGCGTCGGTGATACCCAGAAGAGCGATCTTCCAAAGGATGCCAGCCAGAGTGCTCGGCTGTTCGCTTCGCTCTTTGATTTCGGCTGTCTTTACTGCTTTGGCCATTTGAAACTCTCCCGGTTGTTTTGCGCTAGAAAGTCAGCGAGCGCCCCCGAATCCGAGGGCACTCGCTGATCTAGTTTTACTACTTAACTTTGTCGATTGCGGCTTGAAGCGCCTTAGTCATTGCGGTCCACGCAACGTCTGGCTTTGCTTCTTTACCCTGGATGATACGGGTCTGAGCCTTGCCCCAGATAACCCATGCAGCGTCCATTGCTGGGCTGTTAGGCATCGGAACGGTGTTGGCTGCATCTGCGAATCCCTTGATTACAGGGTTTGACTTTGCCTGGTTTAGAGCCGCAGCGTTAGCTGGGGTCTTGTTGTAGTTGTCGTAAAGGTTGTACTGAACAGAAGTTGACGACATGTACTTCAAGAACTCAACTGCACCTGGCACGTTGGTTGGGTTTCCTGGAGCGCTAGCAACCATTAGGTAACCGCGGATACCCAAGAACTGCTTTGGCACGATGCCGGTTGGGCCCTTAGGGAACTTGTCGATTGAGTAACCGGTTCCAATCTTTAGACCCTTGGCGCAGCCTGCAGCACCTGCTTCGATGGCGTTGATATTCCAAGGACCAGTGACCCAGTACTTGATCTTGCCGTTGATGAAGTCACAGAGCAACTTGGCGTTGGCAGGAGGTCCAAAGAATTTGGTTCCTTTCTGCTTTAGCCAGGTGGCAAATGCTGCTCCAGGCTTGCCGCCCATGCCTACAACGTCTTTCCAGTCGCCGTTAGCATCGGTGGTGAAAACTGGCGCACCGAACATGGTCTGGAATGGGTAGAAGTGGTAAGGATCAGAGGTGGTTGCCGAGTAGTTAATACCCAACTCGCCATCCTTGATGTCGTTGATGCTCTTTGGGGCAGTCTTGGCCTTTGCCACGTTGCGAAGAAGAGCAATGTTTTCGGTCCAGCCTGGGGTGCCGTAGTAGTGACCGTTGTACTTCAGCGCGGTTAGGGCGCCTGGCACGAAATCGTCTTTGAAGTTGGCAGGAAGGCTGGCGTCGATTGGAGCAAGAACGTTGGCCTTAACCAAGTTGCCTACCCAGTCGTGTGGTGCACCAGCAAGGATGTCAGGACCCTGACCATTTGGCTGTGCAACCTTTAGGGCATCGCGAACGGTGCCGAAGTCTTTTTCAACCACGGTGATGGTGTATTCAGGGTTTAGCCCCTTGAAGGCGTTGACGCGCGACTTGATGGTGTCTACTGTGCCCTTGTCGGCCCAGATAACCAGGCTTGTTGCTGCGTTTGCAGGCGCGGTGGTTACTAGCGTGGCGGCCAAAACGCCGGCAGCTGCAACCAAACCGAGTGCTCTACGTATTTTCATTTGCTCCTACTTTCACGACGGATGTCATTAGTGCAATTCTGGCGTTACCGCGCTCGGTCTGAGGGCGAAAACTAACCAAAACGGATAACTTTCTCATTACATTTCACGGATGAAATGCACTGACCTTGTTTCTACTTGTGAAGCACCATGGTGCTGTTAGCAGGAACGGTGGCAACTTTGGTTTTCTTCAGGGTTGCAAGTGCTGTAACGCCAGCCTTGTCGCCCGAAACAGAAACGATCCAGTCGCCGACTGCCGGAAGGGTTACCTTCTTGGCAGACGAATTAGGGTTGCTGATTACCACGATGCTCGACCAGCTGTCTTTAACTGCCTTGCCATTTAGCGAGAAAGCCAAGATGTCGTCAGGGGCGCTCAAGAACTTGAGGTTTGACTTGATTTGAGCCGGGGTGTTCATGCGGAACGCAGGGTGAGCCTTGCGCACTGCAATTACTCCCTTGTAGTAGGCAGCGGTAACGGCCTCGGTGGCGCGCTGACCCCACTTGAGGCTGTTGATTGCATCAGAGGCGTTGTAGCTGTTTGGGTTGCCATCCTTGCTTCTCAAGAATTCTTGACCAGCTTGAATAAACGGCGTGCCCTGAGCAAACATCAACAACGATGCGATCTGGCGCGACTGCTTGGCCACTGCCGCCCGAGAGGTGGCGTTATTTACTGCCCAAAGCTTGTCGAACAGCGTCATGTTGTCGTGCGCCTCGGCGTAGTTAACCGACTGACCTGCATCGAGCGTTAGCCAAGGAACCAAGATCTGGCTGGCACTGGTGTGACCGATGATGCCACCTTTTAGTGCGTTTAGGGTTCCGCTTGCGTTGCCGTTTACGTAACCGCCATCAGACGAACCGTCTGGGCTACCCTTCACGGCGTTGCGGATAGCGTCGTTGAATGCGCCCATGCCAGGCATGTTGAGCAGCTGGCTTTGGTTGCCCTGAGCAACACCGATAGCTGGGCCCATGCTCCAAGCCTCACCGATGATGGTTGCCTTTGGCTCAACCGAAGAAACGCCTTCACGCACCTGATTAAGAGTGGTTACATCCCAAAGACCCATCTGGTCGATGCGGAAACCATCTAGGTGGTACTCCTTGGTCCAGTACTTCATCGAGTCAACGATGAACTTGCGAACCATTGGGCGCTCTGTGGCAACGTCGTTGCCACAGCCGGAGCCGTTGGTTAGCACGCCAGCAGCATCGCGGCGGAACCAGTAGTTAGGAACAATCAACTGCTCGCTAAACGCGGTGGCGCTTGCGACGTGACCATAAACAACGTCCATGGTTACGCGAAGGCCAGCCTTGTGCATTGCCTGGATGGCAGTCTTCAGCTCGGTAACGCGAGCAACCGGATTGGTTGGGTCTGAAGAGTACTGACCCTCAGGCGCGTTGAAGTTCTTAGGGTCGTAACCCCAGTTGAAGGTTGGGTTGGTCTCGAGGCCACCCGATGCGTAGTCGTACATCGGAAGTAGCTGCACGTGGGTTACGCCCAGATCCTTGATTGCGGCAAGACCGGTAGGTGCGGTGACCTTGCCAACCTTAACGCTGGTGCCCAGCTGAGCGAGACCTAAGAACTTACCGCGCTTAGTGGCGTCGGTTACGCCGCTGGACGCATCGATGGTTGCATCGCGAACGTGCAACTCGTACATCACTGCATCGGTGGCCTTGCCGCTGAAGGCTGGCTTGGTGTGAGTTGCAAAACCGGCTGGGTTGGTTGCAGCTAGATCTAGAACCACACCGCGGTCGCCGTTTACGGTTACCGAGCGAGCGTAAGGGTCTACTGCTTCTTCGGTGTTGCCACCTACGGTTACCTGGTAGTTGTAAACCTGGCCAGCTTTGTTGCCCGACAACGATGCGGTCCAAGTTCCCTTGGTGCTTGAGGTCATGGCGGTCACGGTTGGGGTTTCTGCCGTTGCGGTTGCATAGGTAAGAAGGTTTACCTCAGATGCCGTTGGGGCCCAAACGCGGAAGTCCGTCTTGGCAGCGGTGTAGGTGTTGCCTAGGTCGTCGCCCGTGTAGGTGTAGTTCTCAACGAAGGCAGCACTTGTAAACACGCCTGCTGGAGTTGCAAGGCGGGTTCCGAAAGTGCGGGCCGGGTCGGCATCGTTGTGGTTAACGGTGATGTTGGCACCTAGTGGGATGTCGGCATCGGTGGTTAGCAACCACTGCTTGTTGCTCGACGAGATTCCGCCGTTTAGGTCGAGAATCTTGGTGGCCGAAAGAATGTTTGGTGCGCCTTCGCCGGTTAGCGAGAAGCCTGGGCCTGCAGTTCCGTTTGCCTTGCTGAGCACAACCTTGATGGTGCGCAAGGTTTCGATGTTGGCAGCCCACATTTCGGCAGGAAGAGTGAAAGACGAGTTGTCGTAAAGGTAAGCGTCGCCCTGCTTGATCCAGATTTCAGCACTCTTGTTGCCGTCTAGTTTGACCACGCGGTCTTGGTCCATGTCTTTGGTCCAGCTGGTCTTCATGCGAGGAATAAGTCCTAGCTCAGTAACTCCAGCAGAGATTGGCACCTGGGTGTCGATTAGCGCGAAACCATCACTGTCTAGAGTGTTTGCGCTGAAAGGTGTGACTACCGATGCAGGAAGGCTGGCAGCACCCTTGAAGGCCCAGAGCCATAGGCCCCAATCGTTGTAGTTTGTTGGCGCGTTGCGCTTGTAGTGCACCACGAGGTGAGCACACTGAGCGGTTGGGCAACTACCGGCTGCTTGTGATGGTGAAACAAACGTGAAAGATGTAAAAACTATCGAAATCGCTGCAAAAAGACCGAGAAATTTACGACTGGTTTTTGATTTCTTGAACATTTATTGAGTTCCCATCCTGGCTGCGTCTTCGTTGCCAACCTGCCAATACTAGCCACTAGCCTCGACCGATTCTGAAGCGTGCAGATGTTTGTTACCAAAATGAAACGGGAAAAGAGAAGGGCCCAGGCATTTCGCCTGGACCCAACTCTTTTTGTGCTTTTGAGCTATTAAGCTCCAGCCTCAGCAACTACAACCTTGGCGTTAGCCTTGTCGGTTGCTCCTGGGCCTACTAGCTTGCCTGACGAAGCCTGGACGAAGATCTCCCAGGTTGCGTCGCCATCGCCGTGTGCAGGAGTTGCAACACCGGTGATGTCACAGCTTCCGCCTAGCCACCAACGAGCAGCATCAAATGCGGCTTGTGGGTTGGCCTGAATGGTGCAGGTCTTTACAGTTGCACCCTTCTTAGCGGTAACCACGATCTTGTCAGGGAATGCACCCTTCATCGAAGCGTGGCTTGGGCGAACTGGGGTAACCGTGATGGTTTCGCCAGAGCGGGTAGCGGTTGCACCGTAGCGACCAACAAAGGTTGGAGCCGTGGTGGTTAGCTCTGAGCCACCAACCTGAACGTAAGACTCAACGCTTCCGGCAGCCACGTTGTTGTGGTTGTCTGACTTGAAGTCGGTCGACTTTACGTTGTCGTTCCATGCAACGGTTGGTGACGAACGCTTGACTAGGAAGCCAAGTGACGAAACGTATGCACGTGGCAACTTGATTACGGCGTATGCACCGTAAGCGTCAGAACCTGAGAATGGAACACCAGGAAGATCTGCTGGAACCTTGCCCTTGTATGGGTAGGTGGTTACAGCCTTCTTCTTTACTGTGGTTACAACCTTGAAGTCCTTGAGGAGCTTCTGAGCTGGAGTGTAAGGGCCCCAGGTCCATAGGTTCCAGCCGTTCTTCTGAGCGTCTGCTAGAGACATGTTGACGTGAATCTTGTAGTCAACAGTGTCCTTTAGCGGGAACTCCTGCTTGCCGGTACCTAGGTTCCACCAGCTTTCGCCAGCTGGGAAGATTGCGTCTCCACCGCGTGGCTTGTCGGCTGCTGGGATTGCGGCCTTGGCAACTACGGTCTCGTCGACATCGGTGGTTGCAGGGTTGTCAGCGACTGCTGCAACAGCGTCGAAGCCGTCCCATGACTCGGTGGTGCGCATAACGTTGTTTAGCGCGGTGAGTGCAACTGGAAGGGTGAACTCGGCGTATGCACCGTAAGCGTCTTCCTTGTCGAAGTTTGGAGTCCAGTCCATGGTGACACCGTTAACGGTTGACTCACCAATGGTGTTGTTTACTGGGCCAACGTTAGCGTCGCCAGTGTTCCAGTACCAGAGGTTCCATTCCGAAGTAACTTCGGCAGGTACGTTCAAGTGGATCTTGAAGGTGGTTGATGCTGCTGCAGCCTGAGCTGGGACCATTCCCATGCCCAAAAGAGCAGACGCAGCCAAGGAGGCAATCGCGCCCTTGACTAGATTTTTGTGGAGCTTCATTTGTAAACCTTTCAGTTGACTAGTCGATGAAGGACTTGTAACCAAGTCCCAATAATCATTCACCCGACGTTGGGGTGCTAGCAACCTAAAATGCCCGATTTAGGCAACGATTCTGTAACTTATGAAATCTTTCACCGAAAACGCTTGCGTTATGAAACAGAAACTTTCTTTCACATACTCTTGTACTTATGTCGAAAACAGAGCTGCTTTACGTGTCCAAAGAGAACGCCGAATGGTGGCGCACATCCGTGATTTATCAGATCTATCCGCGATCGTTTGCCGATGGAAATGGCGACGGAATGGGCGACCTACAGGGAGTTACCCAACGCCTGGAATCGTTGCAAGAACTGGGCATCGACGCCATTTGGTTCTCGCCGTTTTTCAAGTCGCCGCAGAAAGACGCCGGTTACGACGTTAGCGATTACAAAGACATCGACCCACTGTTTGGCAACCTAGCCGACTTCGACGCACTACTTGCCAAGGCGCATTCGCTTGGGCTGCGCATCATCGTAGATTTGGTGCCAAACCACACCAGCGATCAGCACGAATGGTTTCAGGCAGCTTTGAAAGCTCCGAAGGGTTCTCCTGAACGTGAAATGTACATCTTTAGAGACGGCAAAGGTTGGTTCGGTCGCAAAGAACCGAACAACTGGCCATCGGTGTTTGGCGGTTCCACCTGGACCCGCATCACCGAGCCGAACGGCAAGAAGGGTCAGTGGTACCTGCACATTTTTGACTCATCGCAGCCCGACCTAAACTGGCGCAACAACAAGGTGCGCGATGAGTTCGACAAGGTTCTGCAGTTTTGGCTCGATCGCGGTGTAGACGGTTTCCGCATCGATGTTGCCCACGGCATGATTAAGCGCGATGGCCTGCCAGACACCAAGCAGTTCTCGACCGAGATGGGTGGCGTAAAGCCCGAGGGCGAAATGACCATTGAAGAACTCGAGATTGCCAACCCTTACTGGGGGCAGCCTGAGGTTCACGAAATCAACCGACGTTTCCGCAAGATTATCGACAGCTACGACGACCGCGCGATGGCCGCCGAAGCTTGGATTGGTGGACCACCGGAGCGCATGGCTCGTTGGGTGCGACCGGATGAGTACAACCAGACCTTCAACTTTGGTTACATGTTTGCCGGCTGGAACAAGGCCGACCAGGTGCGCAGCATCAATGAGTCTTTCAAAGCTTTTGGCGGCGTGGGCGCTCCTAGCACTTGGGTGCTTTCGAACCACGACACCATTCGCCACGTAACTCGTTACGGTATGGCCGGCGACTTGCCACAGGGCGACGGAATCGGCCCAGACTACGAGCAGCCAGACGAAGCGATTGGTCTTCGCAAGGGTCGCGCCAACACCGCGTTCATGCTCGGCCTGCCGGGTGGCGCTTACATCTATCAGGGCGAAGAACTTGGCCTGCCAGAGCACACCACGCTCGAAGGCAAGTACCGTCAAGACCCAACGTACTTCCGCACCAAGGGCAAGCGAGTTGGCCGCGACGGCTGCCGCGTGCCTTTGCCGTGGGAGGCACACACCAATGAGTCGAACGGATTCTCAACCACTGGTGAATCTTGGCTTCCGCAGCCGGAATCTTATAAGCGTTACGCGCGCGACCTACAGCGCGGAGTGCCCGGCTCTACCCTCGAGCTATACAAGCGACTACTAAAGGTGCGCAAAGAGTTGAACCTCGGCGGAGGCGACTTCGCTTGGGCGCCGGAGCTTTCGTCGGAGACATCGTTGGCTTATGTCAACAGCGGTGTTGCCGTGATTGCCAACTTTGGCCCAGATGCTGTGCAGTTGCCTGCCGGCGAAGTGCTGGTTACCACGCAGGCAGACCTCACCGCCGAGCACGAACTGGAGCACGACCAGGTCGTGTGGATCAAGCTGGCCTAGTGCTCGACGTTTTTTCTGCTCCTCGTCACGCGGCACATCCGCGCGCCGAGTGGTGGCGGTCGGCTGTGATTTACCAGGTGTACCCGCGCTCTTTTGCCGACTCAAACGGCGACGGCATGGGAGACCTACCGGGCATCACGAGTCGCATGGGCTCGTTGGCGTCGCTCGGCATCGACGCCATTTGGCTTTCGCCGTTTATGCGCTCGCCTCAAAAAGATGCTGGCTACGACGTGAGCGACTACCAAGATGTAGACCCACTGTTTGGAACCTTGGCCGACTTCGACGACATGGTTGCGGCGGCTCATGCCGTGGGCATCCGAGTGTTGGTCGACCTCGTGCCAAACCACACCAGCGATCAGCATGCCTGGTTTAAGGCGGCTTTGGCTGGCGACGAGGGTTCGGCAGAGCGCGAGTTTTATCACTTCAAAGATGGCCGCGGCGAGAATGGCGAGCTGCCGCCCAACAACTGGGTTTCGATGTTTGGCGGTCCAGCTTGGACTCGTGTGACCAACCCCGATGGCACTCCCGGACAGTGGTACTGCCACCTTTTTGATTCTTCGCAGCCTGATCTCAACTGGGAAAACCCAGCGGTGCAGTTGGCGTTCGAAGGCATCCTGCGCTTTTGGCTCGACCGCGGTGTCGACGGTTTTAGGGTCGACCAGCCCCACGCAATGGGCAAGGCAGATGGGCTTCCAGACCACCCGAATGTCGAGCGCGCCGGCGCCGGCTTTATCGAGGGCGAGCCTTCGCCGCCGATGTGGTTTCAAGAAAGCGTGCACCCGATCTTTAGGCGTTGGCGCGCCATCTTGGATTCTTACCCCGGCGAGCGCGCGATGTGTGGCGAGGCTTACGTGCTGCCGCTTTCGTTCATGGCGCTTTGGGTGCGACCAGACGAGTTCAACCAAACTTTCAACTTTCGTTTTCTAGACAGCGAGTGGAAGCCTTCGATTCTGTTTGATTCGATCAACGAGTCGTTCGCCGCGTTCGACGCGGTTGGCGCGCCATCGACGTGGGTGCTTTCGAACCACGACATCATTCGTCACGCCAGCCGAATGGGCGGAGTGGTTGGCCGGCCGACTGCCTCCGATGGCATTGGGCCAAACGACCCTCAGCCAGATCGCGAACTTGGCTTGCGTCGTGCTCGCGGGGCGACCCTGTTTTCGTTGGCACTGCCTGGCTCGATGTATTTGTATCAGGGCGAAGAGCTAGGGCTGCCCGAGCACACCACGCTTGAGCCGCAGTATCGACAAGACCCAACCTTTGCGCGCACCGGTGGGGCTCGTGTTGGCCGCGACGGTTGCCGAGTGCCTTTGCCATGGGAGGCGGGCGCTGGCGCTGCGAACGGTTTCAACAACACTGGCGAGGCTTGGCTGCCGCAGCCTGCGATTTACGCCGAGTATGCGCGAGACCTCCAAGATGGCGTCGCCGACTCGACCCTCGAAATGTATAAGCATGCGCTTAGCGTTCGCGCCGAGCTGGGCTTGGGCGACGGCTCGTTTGAGTGGGTGGCCGAGTTCACCAACGAGCGTGCGCTTGGTTTTAGAAACGGCGAGCTGCTTGTTATTCACAACTTTGGCACCGATGCCCTGCCGCTGCCAGCCGGAGAAATCGTCGCAAGAAGTCAAAAAGGCGATAGCCTCAGCCTTGAGCCCGACACTACGGTTTGGCTCAAAACAAACTAAGGGGAAATCCCATGGCCAAAAAGGTCTACGACATCGATCAGCAAATCAACCGCCTTCGCAACTACAACATCGTTGCCGGCTTCATGCACTTGGCGCAGGCCCTAACCTTCGGCTGGTTCCTGTTGCAGCTTCCGAGCCAGGTGGACTTTCCGGTAACCATCAACTACATGACCGGCCCTCCAGGGAGCAACTTTCCGTTGGAGCAGGTAACGCTGTTCAACATCAACCTAGGCGTTGGCGCAGTTGCGTTTCTTGCGATGTCGGCTTTCTTCCACTTCTTGATTTCGTCACCTTGGTTCTTCGCTCGCTACGGCGAAGGCCTGAAGCGCAATCACAACTACTTCCGTTGGGTTGAATACTCACTTAGCTCTTCGGTAATGATCTGGTTGATCGCACAGCTTTGTGGCGTGAACGACTTTGCCGCACTCGTCTCGATCTTTGCGGTCAACGCATCGATGATTATGTTTGGTGCACTTCAAGAGAAGTACGAAACCCCGGGCAACAAGAAGGCACTTCCATTCATCTTTGGTTGCATGACCGGAATCGTTCCTTGGATCATCATCGGTGTAAACGCATTGCAGCCTGGCAGCACCAATGCTGCCGAAGTGCCTGGTTTTGTTATCGGAATCATCATTTCGCTGTTCATCTTCTTCAACACCTTTGCAATCAACCAGGTGCTGCAGTACCGCCAGATTGGCAAGTGGGCAAGCTACCTTCAGGGCGAGCGTTCATACATCACCCTCAGCTTGGTGGCTAAGTCGGTTTTGGCTTGGCAGGTTTTCTCGGGCGCAATCATCCCTGTTCTGACCGGCTCAAACTAAACATCAGTTAAACCCAAAACGGCCTGGCCGAGTATCTGTGAGGATATTCGACCAGGCCGTCTGGTTTGTGACAGTCACTCTAGGAGTTGTGGCTGCCACAGGGGCGAAGACCCCTTCGGCAATGATGGCTGCGCAGGGCTAGTTAGCCTTGCGAGGCCACCAAAACTTCTCGCCAGCGATAAACGCAAGGGCGGGAACGATAACGGTACGAACCAAGAGTGTGTCGAGAAGAACACCGATACACACGATCACACCGATTTGCGCGAGTGCAACCAGTGGCAGCACACCCAGCACGGCAAACACAGCAGCAAGCAAAATACCTGCCGATGTGATTACTCCACCGGTTGACGAAAGCGCCTTGATCATGCCTTCGCGCACGCCTAGCTTTTCGCCTTCTTCTTGAGCGCGGGTTACCAAGAAGATGTTGTAGTCAACACCCAAGGCAACCAGGAACAAGAACGAGAACAGGTAAACGCTCAGGTCTAGCGCAGGGAAGCCGAACACGCTGGTGAACAGCATCCAACCGGCACCGAGGCTGGCGAAGAACGAAGCCACAACGGTTACGAGAAGCAGCACCGGAGCAACGAACGAACGCAGCAACAGCACGAGCACTACAAACACCAACGCAAGAATCAGCGGAATGATTAGTCCCTGGTCGGCTGCGTAAGAGTTCTTGACGTCGAGGTACTGAGCGTCGAGCCCACCAACTTTGGCGTCGGCCACCCACCACGATTGCGATTTCGGTGGACTTCGACGCCTCAGCAATCTCGGCGG
>JBBAMO010000007.1:0-12442 GCA_040402495.1 Rhodoluna sp. | reverse complement strand
CGCGCAGCCGCAACATCGAAGCGGTTTTACTTTTGTTTGTGGCTGGCATCAACGCTTTCGAGCTGGCGCAGATTCAGCTGAGCACAATCGAGATTTTGCGCTCGGATTTCTGGCTCTACTGGTTGCCGCTGACTTTTGTGTCATTTGTAATTCACGGCATTCTGCGCCGAAAGGCATCTGAAGCGGATTCGTTGATTTTGCCTCTCGGTGTCTTTTTGAACGGGCTTGGGCTTGCCGAGATTTATCGACTCGACCTCGCCAAAATCGCCGCAGGTGCCTCTGACCTGTTTGCATTCAAGCAAGTTATCTGGACGGTCGTTGCTCTGGCAGCAGCTGGTGCCGTGATCTGGTTTGTGAAGAGCCACCTGGTGCTTCGCCGTTACGTATTTATTGCCATGGTGGTTGGTATCGGGCTTTTGGTTTCTCCGATGCTTCCTTTTATCGGCCGCAACATCAACGGTGCGCAGCTTTGGATTGGCATCGGCCCGTTGACCTTCCAGCCTGGCGAGTTGGCCAAAATCGCGCTGGTCGTTTTCTTTGCCGGCTACTTGGTTACCAAGCGCGACGCCTTGGCTGTGGTTGGGCGCAAGATTCTCGGCGTTCACATTCCGCGTGCGCGTGAACTCGGCCCCATCCTTGCCATCTGGGCGCTCAGCCTCGTGGTGCTTGTTCTGCAACGCGACCTAGGCACATCGCTGCTCTACTTTGGGCTTTTCCTTGTGATGATCTACGTGGCCACCGGCCGTGCCATCTATGTGGTGACCGGCCTGAGCATGTTTGTTGCGGGTGCTCTGGTGGCCAGCCGAATCATGACCTACGTTGGCGATCGCTTTGAAGCTTGGCTAAACCCGTTCGACGCCGCTCGCTACGATGCCATCGGCGGCTCGTATCAGTTGGTGCAGGGATTGTTTGGGCTGGCGCACGGCGGAATCTTTGGCACTGGCCTAGGCGGGGGCCTGCCACAACTTGTGCCGCTTGCCGAAAGCGACTTCATTATTACCGCGCTCGGCGAAG
This sequence comes from Rhodoluna sp., assembly GCA_040402495.1. Classification (GTDB taxonomy): domain Bacteria; phylum Actinomycetota; class Actinomycetes; order Actinomycetales; family Microbacteriaceae; genus Rhodoluna. The sequence goes on along the minus strand of JBBAMO010000007.1, from coordinate 11,428 downwards.
AACTTGGCATGGTTGGGTTGTTTGCGATTTTGGCTTGCTACCTGCTGCTGGTTAGCCGCGGAATGCGAATCGCGTTCACACACCAAGACGACTTCAGCAAACTGCTTGCTGTCGGATTCTCTTTTGTAATCGCGCTGCAGTGCTTCATTGTTATCGGCGGCGTCACCCGCGTGGTTCCGTTGACCGGACTAACCACACCGATGCTCGCGGCCGGCGGTTCGTCGTTGATTGCCAACTGGATCATCATCGGGTTGCTTCTTCGCATTTCGGACTCGGGCAATAAGCGAGGTGACGCGTGAACAAAGAATTGAAGCGCGTTTCGCTGGTTATCGCTGCCATGTTTGCCAGCCTGCTGGCATCGTCGACGATTATTCAGGGTGTTACCGCCGACTCACTCAGCGCAGATCAGCGCAACGTGCGCAACGTTTACGACAGCTACGCCATTCAGCGCGGCGACATCTTGGTGGATGGCCAACCGATTGCGCAGTCGGTTAAGAGCGACGACCTGTTTTCTTACAACCGAAAATATGCGTCGAGCAAGTATTCGGCGGTAACCGGCTTTTTCAGTTTGTTCAACGGGCAGACCGGTCTTGAGTCGGCATCGAGTGACTATTTGACCGGCAAGAACTCGGCGCAGTTTTTTGAACAGATCAATGCACTGTTCTCGGGCAACGCTGTTATCGGTGGTTCTGTCGAACTGACCATCGACCCAAAGGTGCAGCAGGTTGCCTGGGATGCTCTCGGCAGCATGAAGGCAACAGGCACAGGAAGCATCTGGCTCGAACCGTGCGCACCATTGCGGTAGTCGCCGGCGCCGTCGCCGCCGTCGCCGCCTGCGCGGTGAGGCTGAAAGTGATAGTCGAGCAGCGTGGTGACAGATGGGTCAGCAATCAGGCTGATTGACCCGCCTTTGCCGCCATCAGCGCCATCTGGGCCACCGAGTGGCTTGAACTTTTCGCGGTGCACAGACACACAACCGTCGCCACCGTCTCCGGCGCGAACATGAAGAACTACGCGGTCTACGAATGTAACCATGAGCCTCTCCTGTTCTGGTCTGTAAACAACGAAAGGCGAGCCCTAGGCTCGCCTCCCGCTAGAAGTTTTTGGTACTTAGGCTGCTGCCACGATGTTTACAACGCGACGGCCACCCTTGGTGCCGAACTCAACGGTTCCGGCGGCAAGAGCAAACAGAGTGTCGTCTTTGCCACGGCCCACGTTGGCGCCGGGGTGGAAGTGAGTTCCACGCTGACGAACGATGATCTCGCCTGAGTTGACTACCTGACCTGCGTAGCGCTTAACACCAAGACGCTGAGCGTTTGAGTCGCGACCGTTGCGGGTGGAGCTAACACCTTTTTTGGATGCCATTTTGGTTCAGTCCTTACTTGATCTCGGTGACCTGAACGCGGGTCAAGTCCTGACGGTGACCCTGACGCTTCTTGTAACCGGTCTTGTTCTTGTACTTCTGGATAACGATCTTTGGACCGCGGAGGTCGCCAAGGATCTCGGCGGTAACCGAAACCTTCGCTAGCACCTTGGCATCAGTGGTGACCTTGTCACCATCAACTAGCAGCAATGCTGGAAGCTGAATCTTGCCGTTAGCGTCGCCTTTAATACGGTCAAGCGTAACGATGGTGCCTACTGACACCTTCTCTTGACGGCCGCCTGCGCGGACTACTGCGTAAACCACAGATCTACCCTTTGTTCTGAAGACTTTGAGTTTGGTTGCTAGAGCCGAACAACGGCGGGCAACAAGGGTAAAGTCTACCCTGCGTTTTCGCCGTGGTCAAACCCTTATTCGATGTTTTCTTGGCTTTCTGCAGTTGGAATTACTTCTGCAGTGACTCGACGCGACTTTCGACGGCCCTGACCTGGAGCTGTTGGCTCCGGTAGAGCTTCCAAAACCGCATCAAGAACTTGTCCTGGCGCACCCTGACGTGTCGAAGGCATCGAGATGATCGACTCTTCGCCAGCGGCCTCGTGTGCAGCAATCGTTGAAGCGGCAATCTGAGCAACAACGTTGTTGATTTCGACAGCGCGCTCAGGTGTTACCACCTTGGCAACTTCAGGCTTCTGAGCACGGTTGCGCTTTGAGTTGTTTCCGCCGTTTTTCTCCGACTTAGGGCGCTGCTCGCTCTGTCCGAAGACATCGTTGCCGCTCTTGGCGCGCATGTGTGGCTCGTTGTGAACCACGATGCCGCGGCCGGCACAAACCTCGCAGGCTTCGCTAAAGGTTTCCAAGAGGCCTAGGCCAAGCTTTTTGCGGGTCATCTGAACCAGACCCAGCGAGGTTACTTCGGCAACCTGGTGCTTGGTTCGGTCACGACTTAGGCATTCCATCAAACGGCGAAGCACTAGATCGCGGTTCGACTCGAGCACCATATCGATGAAGTCGACCACGATGATTCCACCGATGTCGCGCAGACGCAGCTGGCGAACAATCTCTTCGGCTGCTTCCAAGTTGTTCTTGGTTACGGTCTCTTCAAGGTTTCCGCCTGAGCCAACAAACTTTCCGGTGTTTACGTCAACCACAGTCATTGCTTCGGTGCGGTCGATAACCAGCGAGCCACCAGATGGCAAGAACACCTTGCGGTCTAGCGCCTTGGCAATCTGCTCGCCGATGCGGTATTCCTCGAAGACATCCTTGGAGCCTTCGTACTTTTCGACACGCTCCAGTAGGTCAGGCGCCACGGCGGCTAGGTAACCATTGATGGTTTCAAGCGCGTCGTCGCCCGAGATGATGAGCTTCTGGAAGTCTTCGTTGAAAACATCGCGGATGATCTTGATTAGAAGGTCTGGCTCGCTGTGCAACAGCAAAGGAGCCTGCGACTTCTTAACCTTCTTCTGGATGTCTTCCCACTGCTTCTGCAGGCGCTGAACGTCGAGAGTCAACTGCTCTTCGGTGGCACCTTCGGCTGCAGTACGAACGATTACGCCGGCGTCCTCAGGAAGTACCTCTTTGAGAATCTTCTTAAGGCGCGCGCGCTCGCTGTCTGGAAGCTTGCGAGAGATTCCATTCATAGAGCCGTTTGGTACATAAACCAGGTAGCGACCAGGAAGTGAAACCTGTGATGTTAGGCGTGCACCCTTTTGGCCAACTGGGTCTTTAGTGACCTGCACCAAAACTGTGTCGCCAGACTTAAGGGCAAGCTCGATGCGCTTTGGCTGGTTGCCGGTTTCGGCCAATTCCCAGTCAACTTCGCCAGAGTAAAGCACGGCGTTGCGGCCACGGCCGATGTCGACGAAGGCGGCTTCCATGCTTGGCAGCACATTCTGAATCTTGCCGAGGTACACGTTACCAATCAACGATGCTTCGCTCGACTTGGCCACGTAGTGCTCGACCAGGATGCGGTCTTCTAGAACACCAATCTGAATCTTGCCGTCTTTAGAGCGAACCACCATCGAGCGGTCAACTGCCTCGCGGCGTGCGAGAAACTCGCTCTCGGTGATGATGGTCGAACGGCGGCGACCAGAGTCGCGTCCGTCGCGACGGCGCTGCTTCTTGGCCTCAAGGCGCGTTGAACCCTTAACGCGAGTTGGCTCGTTGCTCGGAGCCTTCGGTTCGCGTGGAGTGCGAACCTTGACAACTGTGTTTGGTGGAAGATCTGAAACCTCGGCGCTCTCGCCAGCACGGCGACGGCTACGACGGCGCAGGTGGCTCTCGCCATCTTCGCTTGGAGTCTCAACGATGCGGCCACGCTTTGGGTCGACTACTGGGGTTGGAAGGTCTGGTGCCTGAAACAACAACGATGTTGCCGAGAAGGCAGCTGGTGCTGCCGGGGCATGGTTGGCTGCAGCCTTAGGCGCACGCTTCGAAGCAGGCTTCTTGGCCGCTGGGGCATCGTTGTTTTCAACCTCGGCACTGGCCTTTTTAGCGGCTGGCTTGCGGGCGGCTGGCTTTTTAGGCTCTGCCGCTTCAACCTCAACAGGCTTGCGCGAACGGGTCTTTTTGATTTCGGGTTCGTTGTTTGACGAATCGTTTGATTTCTTAATCACCATTTCTGGTGTACTCCAAGCTGCCCCCGGCTGAGCCACACTTCACGGCCGATGAGCCTAAATTCCCAATGTCACTCGTCTGCCGAGTAACGAAAACTGTGTTCGAGCAATCTCTCTTTCGAATTTCGCTGCCCGATTGGGCCTTACACGTCTACTTCGATGATTCTCGATAAACCTTTAGTCGTTTCACGTGTGGTGTGAACAACTTCTTAAAGTATGGCACTAGTGAGCCCAAAAGTCACCTAGGCGGGGGCATACTTAAAGGGTGAGTAACCAAGACAACACCATCGAATCGCCAGGCAAACGCTTCGCGATCACGCTAATTTGGACCGGCGTTTTGGGGCTAATCGCCGCGTTTTCGCTGGTAGTGGAGCGAATCCACCTAGCTGAATTTCCAAACGAGGCTTTGTCTTGCGACCTGAACCCATTCATCTCTTGCGGTTCGGTAATGAAAACTCCTCAGGCCAAACTGTTCGGCTTTGCTAACCCGATCATCGGCCTAGTCGCGTTCATGGCACCCGTGGTTGTCGGTTTCGCAGTTCTTGCCGGCGCTCGTTTTGCTGCCTGGTTCTGGCGCGTGTTTTTTGCCGGTGTAACCATGGGCTTCATTTTCGTGATTTGGCTATTCACACAGAGCGTTTTCGTGATTCACGTGCTCTGCCCATACTGCATGGTTGCTTGGGTAGCCATGGTTCCGCTTTTTTGGCGAATGTTCTTGCATGTGGCGGCCGAAGGCATCATTGATGTGCCTGTAAAAACGGTGGGCTTCTTCGTTCGTTGGGCAGACTCGGCTTGGGTCTTCACCCTAATCACAGAGCTGATTGCAGTTGTGACGATTGTTCTGGCTTTCTGGAGCCAGTGGCCATCGTTGTTTAACTAGAACCAGAGAGCAAGTTCTCGCTCGGCAGACTCTGGCGAGTCGGAACCGTGCACCAAATTCTGCTGAACCTTTAGACCCCAGTCACGACCCAAGTCGCCACGGATGGTGCCAGGCAGCGCAACTGTAGGGTCGGTGGCTCCAGCCAAAGCGCGGAAACCTTCGATAACACGGTGACCCTCTAGTCGGATTGCAACCACATTTCCTGAACCCATGAACTCAACCAAGGGGGCAAAGAACGGCTTGCCCTCGTGTTCGGCGTAGTGAGTTTCGAGAAGCTCGTTAGACGGGGTGAGCACCTTAAGGTCGCGAACCACGTATCCCTTTGCTTCGCAACGACGGATGATCTCGCCAATGAGGTTTCTGCGAACGCCATCTGGCTTGATAAGAACTAGGGTCTGCTGCTCTGTCATTGCTCTGCTCACTTCTTCTTAGGTGTGTCGATTTTGAAAACTTCGGGCTCGGTTCCATTTTGCACGCTATCGCCCACGTTGGCACGCTGCCAGGCGATTCTGGCTGCATCAATGGTTCCGCCGGCAATCATGGCCCAGATCCACATGCTCACCAGGATGATTGCCAAGAAAATGTAAAACACTCCAACTGGGTTCACGGTTGCTGACCATATCGAAACTGAGAGCAACACAAACTGCAGAATCCAACCTGTTACGTATCCACCCGGACGAGACAAAACGCCAGGTAGGGCGATTGCCACGAGAGACAATGCAAGTCCGATCGTCCATACTGTGCCAGCATCCGCGAATTTGAGGCCGAAGGCCACTAGAGTGCCAAAGAAAATGATGATTGCTTCAAAGGCTAAAAACATCGAGCCTAAGGCGCGCTTGGTTGAACGATTTTTCAAAGTTCTTCTTCCTGAATCAGAGCTAACACGTCGCCGACCAAAGAGATCGAGCCGGTTACAACGATCGCACCATTTTCTGGGCGAAGGCTGTGTGCAACCTTCATGGCCTCGCGAGCATCGTTGGTGATACTTACGTTTTGTTCACCAAACACGCTCTTGGCCAATTCGCCAAGATCAGCTGGATCTATGGCACGTGGCGACGACGATGCCGTGATAACGACCTTTTCAAAAGAGTCGGCAAGCTGAGTCAGCACGCCAAGCGCATCCTTCTCGGCAAGTACGGCAAGCACACCTACTGCCGTGGGTGCCGCAAAGTACTCAACCAACGCCTGAGCCAGCGAGGCTGCGCCATCTGGGTTGTGAGCTGCATCAAGAATGGTTAGCGGGTCGCGGTTAACCACCTGCAAACGCCCTGGCGACGATGCATCGGCGATAGCCACACGCACAACGTCGTCCATGAGTTTGTGCTCGGCTCCACCGATGAATGCCTCAACAGCTGCAATCGCAACCGCGGCGTTTTCTGCCTGATACTGACCGTGCAGAGGCAAGAACAGGTCGCGGTACTCCCCCGCCAGGCCGCGAACACTGAGGCCCTGCCCGGCAGGTTGCGGGTCTACATCGAGAACAGCGAAGTCTTGACCCTCTACCTTAAACGCGTCGGCAACCTCGTCAGCCTTAGCCTGCAAAACTTCGAGAGCATCGGCTGGCTGCTGGCTTGAAACCACGATGGCGCCCGGCTTGATAATGCCGGACTTGGTTTTGGCGATTTCGCCAATGGTGCTTCCCAAACGCTCAGCGTGATCGATGCCAATCTTGGTGAAAACGGCTACATCGCCATCGGCAACGTTGGTGGAATCCCACTCGCCGCCCATGCCAACTTCGAGCACGAGCACATCAACCGGCGCATCGGCAAACACTGCAAAACCCAAGACTGCTAGAGCCTCAAAGAACGTGAGCTTGGTGTCTCCAGCTGCCTCAAGCTCGGCATCGACGATTTCCAAAATCGGCGCGATGTCGTTCCAAACTTCGTAAAGAATCTCATCGCTCACGGGTTCGCCATCGATAGACATGCGCTCGTTTAGTCGCACAAGGTGCGGCGAAGTGAAGCGCCCAGTTCTAAGTCCGTGCTCTCTAAGGAGTCTCTCGATGAAGCGCGTGGTCGATGTCTTGCCGTTAGTGCCGGTCACATGGATTACTCGGTAAGCCTTTTGCGGATCTCCCAAAAGCTCAACCGCGCGGCGCGTTGGTTCAAGGCGCGGACGCAACTTGTTTTCGGGGATGCGGGTCAGCAGGGCTGCCTCTACCTCTTGAGCCTTTTCGGCCCAGAATGCTTCGGTGCTCAACGCTTGACTACCGCTACTTCTACCTGCTGACCATCTCCAACTGGTGCCGGGCTCTGCAACGAATCGCTCTCAATCAAGGTGATTTCTTCGGCGAGAGTCTCGGAGCAAACCAAGGCCTCGTGGGCGCGAATGGCAGCGATCACTGCATCTTCGCCAGTTACGGTCAGCGAGATTCGGTCGCTCACGTCGAAGCCAGCATCCTTGCGAGCCTGCTGAATGGTGCGAATGGTGTCGCGAGCCAAACCTTCGGCAGCGAGTTCTTCGGTGACCTTGCCGTCAAGAATGATGAATCCACCGCTCGCCAGGATACCGATTAGGTCGGTAGGAGTTTCATCTCCACCGCCAGCAAAGTCGGCCACCAAATCGAGCTCGTATTCGCCCTCTTCGAGCGCCACACCGCCGGCAACAACCTTGCCATCAACCTGCGACCAGTCGCCAGCCTTGGCCGCCTGAATTACGGCCTGCACGTTTTTGCCAAGACGAGGTCCGGCTGCGCGTGCGTTCACCGAAAGACGCTTGATCACGCCAAACTCACTTGCGCTGTCTAGCGACAGTTCAACCAAATCGACCGACTTCAGGTTTAGCTCTTCGGCGATGATGTCGGCAAACGGCTTTAGGTCAGCAGCGCCGGCGGTAACCACGGTCAACTTGTTTAGTGGAAGACGCACACGCAAGAACGAAGCCTTGCGAAGGCTTAGAGCCACCGATGAAACTTCGCGAACCTGGTCCATCGCAACCACAAGCTCGTCGGCCTTCGGAAGCAAGCTGGCGTCTGGCCAGTTCTGTAGGTGCACAGAGCGACCGGCGGTAAGGCCTCGCCAAACTTCTTCGGCAACCATTGGCAACAAAGGCGCGGCTACGCGGCAAACAATCTCAAGAACGGTGTAAAGCGTGTCAAAAGCCTCTGGCGCACCCAACCAGAACCGGTCGCGCGAACGGCGCACGTACCAGTTGGTCATCACATCGGCAAAGTCGCGCAGTCTGGCAGCTGCCGAGTATGAGTCGTACTTGTTCATGTCGGCTTCGACCGACTCAACTAGGTCGCGAGTCTTGGCAAGTAGGTAGCGGTCGAGAACATCCTGGCTGTCGCATGAAATCTTGGCTTCGTAGCCGGCAGCGTTGGCATAGAGCGAGAAGAAGTAATAGGTGTTCCAAAGCGGCAACAAGAACTGACGCACACCCTCACGGATGCCCTGCTCGGTGACGATCAGGTTTCCGCCTCGAAGAATTGGACTCGAAAGCAAGAACCAGCGCATGGCGCCGGCGCCATCGCGGTCGAATACTTCGTTGACATCCGGGTAGTTACGCAGCGACTTAGACATCTTCTGGCCATCATTGCCAAGGATGATTCCGTGCGAAATTGCCGACTTGAAAGCCGGACGGTCGAACAGCGCTGTAGACAACACGTGCAAGGTGTAGAACCAGCCGCGGGTTTGACCAACATACTCAACGATGTAGTCGCCTGGGTTGTGAGTGTCGAACCATTCACGGTTTTCGAACGGGTAGTGCACCTGTGCAAACGGCATCGAGCCAGATTCGAACCAGCAGTCCAAAACCTCTGGAACACGACGCATCGTTGACCTGCCGGTTGGGTCGTCTGGATTTGGCCGAGTTAGGTTGTCGATGGTCGGACGGTGGAAGTCGTCGATGCGAACACCAAAGTCGGCCTCAAGCTCGTCGAGCGACCCGTAAACATCTAGGCGCGGGTAGGCAGGGTCGTCAGACTTCCAAACCGGAATCGGTGCGCCCCAAAAGCGGTTGCGGCTGATTGCCCAGTCGCGAACGTTTTCTAGCCACTTACCAAACGATCCCTCTTTGGTGTGCTCGGGAGTCCAGTCGATTTGCTGGTTCAACTCGAGCATGCGGTCTCGAAGGGCGGTAGTCTGCACAAACCAAGACGAAACGGCCTTGTAGATCAGTGGGTTCTTGCAGCGGTAGCAGTGCGGGTATGGGTGGTCGTAGGAAGCCTGCTTGAACAAGCGGCCCGACGCCTTAAGCGAGGCAATGATGTTCTTGTTGGCGTCAAAGACGTGCTGACCTTCGAACTCGCTCACAACACTGTTGAACTCGGCTCGCTCGTTTACCGAAATGTAAACCGGGATGCCCGCGGCCTCGCAAACGCGTTGGTCGTCTTCGCCGTATGCAGGTGCCTGGTGAACGATGCCGGTTCCGTCGTCGGCTCCAACGTAGTCGTCGACCAAAACCTGCCACGCGTTAGCCACATCGAACTTTTCGGTGTCGGTGTAGAAGTCGAAGATCGGTTGGTATTTGATGCCCTTTAGTTCTGAGCCCTTGATCAACACCGATGCTGCCGCGGCGGCATCTTGGGCGTTCTCGAAGCCAAGTTCTTTGGCGTGCGCGCCAACCAGGCTCTTGGCCAGCAAAAAGCCATTGACAACGGCGTATTCGATCTCTGGGCCAACTGCTAGAGCGAAGTTAGTTGGAAGTGTCCATGGCGTAGTGGTCCAAGCCAAAAGCTTGACGCCGTCTAGGTTTACTCCGGAGGCCGATTGATCATCCAAAACCGGGAATGTGACGGTGACAGTTTGGTCTTGGCGGTTCTTGTAAACCTCGTCGTCCATACGTAGTTCGTGGTTGGAAAGCGGAGTCTCACAGCGCCAGCAGTAAGCCAGAACCTTGAAGCCTTCGTAGATTAGACCCTTGTTGTGCAGCTGCTTGAAAGCCCAGAGCACGCTCTCGGTGTAGGTGGCATCGAGGGTCTTGTAGTCGTTGTCGAAGTCGACCCAGCGAGCCTGGCGGGTTACGTACGAACGCCACTCTTCGGTGTACTTGAGCACGGATGTTTTACAGGTGGCGTTGAACTTGTCGATGCCGTACTTCTCGATCTCGAGGCGACCCGAAATTCCAAGCTGGCGTTCTGCCTCTACCTCGGCAGGAAGGCCGTGAGTATCCCAGCCAAAGCGGCGGTCAACGCGGTATCCCTGCATGGTCTTAAATCGAGGCACCATGTCTTTTGCGTAGCCGGTAAGCAGGTGGCCGTAATGAGGCAGGCCGTTGGCAAACGGCGGGCCATCGTAGAAAACGAATTCCTCGGCATCGGCACGCTGGTTTAGCGACTCTTTAAAGGTTTCGTTAGCAGACCAGTAGCCCAGAATCTTCTGTTCGACAGCCGGAAAACTCGGGCTAGGGTTGACTCCCTCGCTCGCGGGCGTTGAACCATCGGTGATTTTGGGGTACATGTGTGCTTTCGTGCGTCGTGCGTTCTCTACAGAGTCAATGTTAACCTTATACAAACCCCTATTTTGGAGACTTCAAGCGTGACCACTGCCAAACCGACCCAATCGTTTCTTGCCGCGGCAACCCCGCCCGAGAAAGTTGGCGTTGAAGGACTAGAAGAAAAGTGGTCTGTTGCCTGGGATAAGGCCGGTGTTTACCGCTTTAACCGAAACGCAACTCGCGACCAGGTTTTCTCAATCGACACCCCGCCGCCAACTGTTTCTGGTTCGCTGCACGTTGGGCATGTGTTCTCTTACACCCACACCGATGTCGTTGCGCGCTTCAAGCGAATGAGCGGCTTTGAGGTTTACTACCCAATGGGCTGGGACGACAACGGCCTTCCAACCGAGCGTCGCGTGCAGAACTACTTTGGTGTTCGCTGCGACCCGACTCTTCCTTATGTTGAAGAGTTTCAGCCTCCTTTTGAAGGTGGCGACAACAAATCTTCTAAAGCTGCTGACCAAATTGCCATTTCGCGTCGAAACTTTATCGAGCTTTGCGAGCGTCTAACTCACGAAGACGAAAAGCAGTTCGAGAGCCTTTGGCGTCGTCTTGGACTATCCGTTGACTGGGATCAGACCTACCAGACCATTTCTCCTGCAGCCGTAGCTGTATCGCAAAAGGCGTTTCTTCAGAACCTTGAGCGTGGCGAGGCTTATCAGTCGATGGCGCCAACCCTCTGGGATGTAACCTTCCGCACTGCCGTTGCGCAGGCCGAACTAGAAGACCGCGACCAGCCTGGTTCTTATCACCGACTTGGTTTCGACGGCCCTGACGGCAAGGTTTTCATCGAGACCACTCGCCCAGAACTGCTTGCTGCCTGTGTTGCTCTCGTGGCACACCCAGATGACGACCGCTATAAGAGCCTGTTTGGCAAGACCGTTCGCACTCCGCTTTTTGAAGTGGAAGTTCCGGTTGTGGCTCACCGCCTGGCCCAAATCGACAAGGGTTCTGGCATTGCGATGATCTGCACCTTCGGCGATGTCACCGACGTGATCTGGTGGCGCGAACTAGACCTTCCTAACCGCGCAATCATTGGTTTCGACGGTCGCATCCAAAACGAGTGCCGTCTCCACTGCCCCATCGAGTTTCACAAGCTTGACCGAGATTCCTTCTTTG
>JBBAMO010000006.1:9927-13302 GCA_040402495.1 Rhodoluna sp. | reverse complement strand
CAGGAACCAGCCGAAGGTTAGGGCCTGCGCCAAGTGCATGAAGCCGGCAACGATGCGGCCGGTGGCATCGTGGTTTCCAAAGGTTACGAACTCGCCAGCCGTGTTCACCACGGGTTTGGGAACTTGCACGTTAGTAATCGAGTTCACCCAAAAGATTTCAGCTCTCAGATTCTCGATAGTGCGCGTTGAATTCACATTGATGCGCAGCGCAAAAGGTTCGCCGGCCTGAGTGGTCAATTTGAATGTTGAGTTGAACTCGTGATTGATTGACTCGGTTGTTGCAACATCTAGGTCGTACTGGGCAATGATCTCGGATGCGCAAGCAGCGAGGCTTTCGACCTGCTGTTCTATGGTCATTTCCGCAAAATTGGGTGATTCGTTCACCACACCACTCTGCCACAAATGAAAAATCCCGGTTCTCGTGAGAAGAAACCGGGATTTAGTGCACCCCCTCGGACTTGAACCGAGAACCCACTGATTAAGAGTCAGTTGCTCTGCCGATTGAGCTAGAGGTGCGTGCTGTTTTGCACAACAAGACTCGATATTACTAGGTATTTTGAGATGACGCCAACCCAATATTCCCCCTAGACTCAAATCAGAATTGGGCACAAAAAATACAAGGAACAGCATGAACGAATTTCGACTGGCAGAGGGCGACAAAGCCCCGGGTTTTGAACTAGCAAACCAAGATGGAAACGCAGTAAACCTCAGCCGTTACGCGGGCAAGAAGACCATCGTTTACTTTTACCCAGCCGCCTCTACCCCAGGCTGCACCAAGGAAGCTTGCGACTTTGAAGAGAACCTTGGCCCACTTCAGGATGCCGGCTACGACGTGGTTGCAATCTCGCCAGACGCACCCTCAAAGTTGAAGAAGTTTCAGACCAGCCAAGACCTGCACTTTGAACTCTTGAGCGACCCAGAGCTCGAAGTTCACAAGAAGTATGGTGCTTTCGGCACGAAGAGCCTTTATGGGCGCATCTACCAGGGCGTGCTTCGTTCCACCTTCGTGGTTGACGAAAAGGGCAAGATTACACTCGCCCTATACAACGTGAAGGCCACCGGCCACGTGACCATGTTGCGCGGAAAACTGGGAATCTAAACTTCGCGCTGCAATAGCGCCGAAACGTTTTTCTGAAACAGCAGCACAATCACGGCCAACGACGGAAGCAAGATTGCGTAGCCAACGAACGCGTTGGCGAACTGCCCCGTAAATGACCCAAAAGCCACCGATAACTGACACAACTGCCAAAACACGGCGGCGGTGCGTGCAAACTTTTTGGCCTTCAAAAGGCTCGTAGCGACGTATCCAATCCACGATGCCAACGCAGCAGTGAAGACCACCAGAGCCAGCAAGGTGGGCAGTGACCGGGCTTGATCAGTGATTATGCCGTAAGCAAAATAGCCCGCGCCAGCGAACACGAAGGCGCTCTCAACAAACACAAGCGCGGCAGCCGCTTTGAGGGCAAGTGGTAGGTCTTTTGCGGACATTTTTTCGAACTTCTCCAAATATTGGGTATTGCCAAACGGGCCGCTAAGTGGAAAGATTTTTATAGGAACCCCCACCAAATAGCTTGTAATAAAGCGTATGTCACTGGCAGTTAAAGTGAGAATCGGGGTAGCTAAGAATCAGGCGAAGAAGCCAAAAGTTTTTTGTTTCGACGACAACTAAAGGATTAAAAATGGACATGCAGTGGCTGAATGAATCACGATGCCTCACCGAAGACCCTGAACTGTTCTTTCCTGTCGGAAACACCGGACCCGCTGCCGATCAAATCGAGCAGGCAAAGGCCGTTTGCCGCGAGTGCAAGGTTTCAAGCAGCTGTCTTGAGTACGCAATCAAAGAAAACCAGGACTCTGGTGTTTGGGGCGGACTAAGCGAAGACGAGCGTAAGTCGCTAAAGCGCAAGTATGCACGAGCCCGTCGCGCTGGCTAAAGATTTTTTGAAGGAACCGCACCCACACGGTGCGGTTTTTTTATGCCCGTTTTAGAGCGGAAGCTCGACCACAACTCGCGTGCCGCCTTCAGTTGGCGAGAACCAGCGAATCGAGCCACGAAGTTCGCCCTCGATGAGCGTTTTGACCAGCTGGGTACCAAGACCATCGCCAACCTCGCCGCCCTTGAGGCCCTGACCGTTGTCTGAAATGGTGATGGTTAGTAGCTTCGGTTTGCGTTCGGAATTGACCGCCACCACGCCGCTGCGATTGGCGAGGCCGTGCTCGACAGCATTTGTGACCAACTCGGTAAGTGAAACCGCAAGCGGAGTCGCAATCTCACTCTTGAGCATTCCGAACTTGCCATCAATGATGTTGCGCACCGTGGTGCCGTGGCTGGCCGCCACTTCGGTTGCAAGCATCATCACTCGGTCGAAGACCTCATCGAAGTTGACATCCTGGTTGAGCCCACTGGCAAGGGTGTCGTGCACCAGCGCAATGGCCGAAACTCGACGCATGGCCTGGTCGAGGGCCTCCTTGGCATCCGTGTTTTCGCTTCGGCGCGACTGAATTCGCAACAGCGAGGCGACGGTTTGAAGGTTGTTCTTGACGCGGTGGTGAATCTCACGGATGGTTGCGTCCTTGGTGATCAACTCGCGCTCTTGGCGGCGCAACTCTGTGACATCGCGGCAAAGCACGATGGCACCGTAGCGTTCACCGTTTTTGCGAAGAGGAATGGCACGAACCGAAAGCGTGAGGCTCTTCGACTCCACGTCGCTGCGCCACGGAGCGCGCCCGGTTACCACCAGCGCAAGGGATTCGTCGATGCGCATCTTGGTCTTGAGCGCGGAGGTGACCATCTCGCTTAGAGGATTACCGACCAGCTCACCAACAACGCCGAGACGGTTGAAGGCCGAAAGAGCGTTTGGCGAGGCGAACTCCACATCGCCATCGACATCCAGTCGAATCAAGCCATCGTTGACTCGAGGAGCACCTCGCTTTGGCCCGGTTGGGTTGGAGAAGTCAGGGTACGAGCCATCAGAAATCATGTTCAAAAGTGCCTGACCGCACTGCCGGTAGTTGATTTGCAACTTGGATGGCTCGCGCGCATCGCTGACGTTGTTGTGAATGGTGACCACGGCAATCGGGTTTGAGGCAACCTCTTGGCTCTTGGCGTTTACGGTTCGCCTAACTGGGATGGCTGCCAGGCGCACCTGCACTCCTTCGTAGACATCCGAGCCGGTTAGGTCGACAACCTGCCCCGAGGAGAACGACTTTTTGATGAGCGCATCCCAGTTCTTTTTGGGCGGCTCCCCCGAGATGTCACGGTAGAAGATTGTTGCCGCACTTGACGGGCGAGCGTGCGAAACAGCGATGAAATTGCCGTCGCTGGATGGCCTTCGCGAACTACAACAAAATCAACCTCACCCGGCTCGGCAAGCG
>JBBAMO010000006.1:0-9917 GCA_040402495.1 Rhodoluna sp. | reverse complement strand
CACCCAAAGAACCAGGTCGGCAAAGAGCATGTCGGCCGCGATCTGCCAGTCGGCAACGAGCGCGTGAAACCACTCGAGGTCGGCGTTGTTTGCCTGACCGTGTTTCTTGATGAGGTCGCTCAGTGTTGACACGAAACGAGTCTAGCCTTGCAGCCCAGCAGCCACTAGGTTGACGCCCTTTAGGTACGGGCTTCGGCGCTTGGCCATGCGCACCGGAAGACCGTTGCGAAGTGCGGCCTCGTGAGCGGCAGAATCTTCATACAAAAAGTAACTTGGTTCGACCTTTGCGAGCTGAGCAAACAGTTGTGCCACCTGCTTTTCGGGGTTGGCCCCAAAAGCCGTGTCGCGAACCCTGTTGACCACAAGCGATGTTGGCTGACCTGCTCGAAACTTTTGAATGTCGGCTATTTGCCGCAACATGCGTTGCAACGACACCGCATCGCAGCCGGCCACCGCTAGAAGATGTTCGGTGCTGGCAACCAAATGCCGTGTGAGCTCGTTGCGCGAGAGCGCCGCAGCATCGGTGCGGAGGGCTGGCTCAAGCGAGGAGGATGTGTCGAAAATCGCCACGTCGAATCGGCTGCTAGCCACGCGCAATATCGTTTCGATTGCGCTTGGCGTGATCTCTGGCCAGCGTGAGGCCCCTGAGATGCCTGGAAGAAGAGCAAAGCTGGATGAACCGCCCGTTACCCTCACCGAAATTCGATCGAGTTGATCGGCATCAAGATTGGCTTCTCGCGCCAACTTGCAAGCCGCACTGATGCCGCTCGCTTTGTCGTCTACGCCCAGCTGTAAGGCCAAACTTGGCGAGACTAGGTCGGTATCTACAAGAAGCACACGGCGGCCCTGTTGGGCCAACACGTCGGCGAGATTTAAGGCCAGCGTGGACTTACCAGGCGACCCATTGGGACCCCAGACGGAAATGGACATTACCGCGGGTGATGGCTGTGCTTCGTCCGGTGCCATTATCTGAGGCACAGACTTGCCCATCGAGCGCACGCGGTCTCTTAGCGAAGGTTCAGCCATTGCGCGCCCTTGTCACTTCAGGTTGGCCAGTGTGGGATTGAGCACCAACGAAAGTACTGAACCATCGGCTTGAGCCAACAAAAGCGGGGAAACAAAATCTTGCTGAACCAAGACCTCCACCACAGAGCGCTCCTGCCCCATGGTGGTCGATAGTTTGATGACGCTGACTCTGGCATTCACTGCAATCACCTCTGGCACTCCCTCCACCTCACCTAAACGAACTGATGTTGCCCAAACATTTACCGAACTACCGACCTTGATTTGCGAAGCGGGAGCTTGGCTCAGCTGCAGCGCCAAAGGAATCAGTGCAGTCTCCGGCTGACCGAGCGAGGTCTTGGTAAGCAGCTCTCCCGCCAGGATTTCGCGAGAGGCAATTGCATCGCTGGGTAGTTGCTCTGCCGTGAGATAGACCGAAGCGGCCTCGCCTAACATCGTAGCCCGCGTCTCAAAGTCGCTAGCTGTGACTCGATCGCCCACAAAGATGTTGCGCTTGGCAGCGAGCACGTTGGTGGTCGGTTGAGAAGCACTTGGATAAATGAGAAACGCCAACCAGCCAACAAGCAGCCCGGCTGCAAGAAATCTGGGCCATTTTCGCAACCTGATTGGTCGCCGCAATCGGTGCACGCTCATGGGAGGTATTTTGGGCGATTATTCTCGCAGACCCATTGTGTTATCCACAGCGTCAACCTCGATGCACTGGATAGTTGAGTACGGCACCGCGTTAGCGAGCGTGCCAGGCGATTGGGATTGCAGGCATAGAAACTTGTCGTCGCTTGTCGTGACGGTGGATGCAGCATGGCGCTCTCCCCCAGCGATCATCACCGAGATACGAAGCTCTTGAGGCAAGCTTGTGACCCATGCGCTCAACTTGATTTTTGAGACCCGACTTCCGGTTTGACCCGAAGTTAGCAACTGAATTTCTTGAATGGCTGAATAGCGCACTGCGACGGTGCGCTCCTTATGCTGACCCAACAAGAAATCCGCCGCAAACACCAAGCGCTGCAAGCGGAACACCTGATAATTCATGCGCACCGATGCGCTTCTTGCCAACGTAATTAATCCCTGCACGGTGCTGGCTTGGCGGTCTTGAAAGCCCACAGCTGCCTCTAGGTCTTCAAACATCCGAGCAACATCCATGAGTTGATATTCCTCGGTCTTAAAGGGCTCTCAGAAAGTTATCCACAACGCGAAAGCGAAGATTCTCAGTTAGGAGTAGGTTCATCAAACCCTTCATGGGGGAAAGGCAAACCGCCTTATTGAAGACAGGAGTAAGAGATGAATCACTACATTGAAGAAGAAGAAGATTTGAGCAACCTGCCAGATCCGACCCCAGTTCTGCGGGCTCTGGCTCCTGGGGTGGTTGAAGTTTTGGCCGGTTTGAGGAGCGTTGACCAGCTCAGCGGCAGCCTCAGCGAAAATGTTTACCTAAAGTTGCGCGACCGAGCATCCGCGATGGCTCGTTCGAGAGCAGCCAGTGGCGAAAAGTACATGCGACCAGATGTTGAGGTGAAAAACCTTCACCACGAATCACACCGACCAGGAGTGGTTCAGTCGGTGGTGCTGCTCAAGACCAAGTTGCGCACCCGTGCCGTGGCCATTCGCCTAGAAATGCGAAACCGACGCTGGCAGGCAACGTCGGTTTCGATTCTTTAGCGCCTAATTAGGGCGTTTGAAGAAGGATGAACCCTGGCCGTTCTGCGGAGGCAACTGCTGCTGATTTTGAGCCGGCTTCGCAGGCGGAGGGGTTTGTTCAACGTGCACTTCAGAGTCGCCATCCTCGGAAGGCGCTGAGTAGGTTAGCTCTTCGTCCTGCTTGGCCGCTTGGGTTTCAACCTGAACATCCAAGTTGAACAAGAAGCCAATGGTCTCCTCGCGGATAGCACCCATCATCTGCTGGAACATCAAGAAACCTTCGCGCTGGTATTCAACCAACGGGTCTCGCTGCGCCATTGCTCGAAGACCGATTCCCTCTTTGAGGTAGTCCATCTCGTACAGGTGGTCGCGCCACTTGCGGTCGACAACCGAAAGAACCACACGGCGCTCTAGCTCACGGATGCCCGCTTCGCCAATCTGGTCGGCGCGGTTCTTGTAGGCCAAGCGAGCGTCGCTAAGGATTTCTTCGGCTAGCCACTTCTTGGTGAGCTTGGCACGATTGCCGGCTTCTTCAAGAACCTCGCTGATTTCAAGTCCGACAGGGTAGATGTTCTTTAGCTCGAGCCAAAGAGCATCTAGGTTCCAGTCGCCGGAAGAGTCGTGGATGTGCTGGTCGACGATCGAGAAAATAACGTCTTCCATAAATGACTCAACGCGCTCGGCGATGTCGTCGCCTGCCAGGATGTGCTTGCGGTCGGTGTAGATAACCTCGCGCTGACGGTTCAAAACGTCGTCGTACTTGAGCACGTTCTTGCGAATCTCGGCATTTCGGCCTTCTACCTGCGACTGAGCGCTGGCGATTGCACGGCTTACCAACTTGGATTCGATCGCGATGTCATCAGGAACATTCGGGTTGTTCATGATGGCTGCCGCTGCGTTGCTGTTGAACAGGCGCATTAGGTCGTCGGTTAGTGAAAGGTAGAAACGAGATTCACCCGCGTCACCCTGACGTCCGGCACGACCGCGAAGCTGGTTGTCGATGCGGCGCGATTCGTGACGCTCGGTGCCAAGCACATAAAGGCCGCCAGCAGCCAACACCTTCTCGGCCTCAACTTCTACCTGCTCTTTTACCTTGGCAAAGTTTTCGTTCCAGGCAGCCTGATATGCCTCAGCCTGCTCTTCTGGGTCTAGGCCCTGCTTAGTGAGCATTTCAACGGTCAAGAACTCAGCGTTTCCACCCAACATGATGTCGGTGCCTCGACCGGCCATGTTTGTGGCTACGGTTACCGCACCAAGTCGACCTGCCTGCGCAACGATTGTCGCTTCGCGAGCGTGGTTCTTGGCGTTCAAAACCTCATGGCGCACTCCGCGCTTTGCGAGAAGCTTGCTGAGGTATTCGCTCTTTTCAACGCTGGTAGTTCCAACCAAAACTGGCTGACCAGCGGCGTGACGCAAAGCGATGTCTTCGACAACCATCGCAAACTTGATCTCTTCGTTTTTGTAAATGAGGTCGCTCTGGTCTTTTCTAACCATTGGGCGGTTAGTAGGAATTGGCACCACACCGAGCTTGTAGGTGCTCATGAATTCGGCCGCCTCGGTCTCGGCGGTACCGGTCATACCAGCGAGCTTTGAGTACAAACGGAAGTAGTTCTGAAGGGTGATGGTTGCCAGAGTTTGGTTCTCTGCCTTTACCTCAACGCCTTCTTTGGCTTCAATCGCCTGGTGAATACCTTCGTTGTAGCGACGTCCAGGCAAGATGCGACCGGTGTGCTCGTCAACGATTAGCACTTCGCCGTTCATGACCACGTAGTCTTTGTCGCGCTTGAACAGTGCCTTGGCGCGAATCGAGTTGTTTAGGAACGAGATAAGCGGAGTGTTAGCCGTCTCGTACAAGTTGCTGATGCCTAGGTAGTCTTCGACCTTCTCGATGCCTGGCTCCAGGATGCCAACGGTGCGCTTCTTTTCGTCTACCTCGTAGTCGATTACTGGCTGCAAGCGCTCGGCAATCTTGGAGAACTCGGCAAACCAACGGTTTGCGTCGCCCGACGCTGGGCCAGAGATGATCAAAGGCGTGCGGGCCTCATCGATGAGGATGGAGTCCACCTCGTCGACGATGGCAAAGAAGTGGCCGCGCTGAACAAGGTCGCTCGACTGCCAAGCCATGTTGTCGCGCAGATAGTCGAAGCCAAACTCGTTGTTGGTTCCGTAGGTGATGTCGCTTAGGTACTCTTCGCGACGCTCGGCTGGGTTTTGACCACCAAGGATGCAGCCAACCTTCATGCCAAGGGCACGGAACACGCGTCCCATTAGTTCGCTCTGGTAGCTAGCAAGGAAGTCGTTCACGGTAATGACGTGCACACCTCGGCCAGCGATGGCGTTTAGGTAGGCAGGAAGAGTAGCAACGAGTGTCTTACCCTCACCGGTTTTCATTTCGGCAATGTTGCCAAGGTGAAGAGCAGCACCACCCATGATCTGAACGTCGAAGTGACGCATACCAAGTGTGCGCCAGGCGGCTTCGCGAACTGCAGCGAAAGCTTCAGGAAGCAGGTCGTCAAGTGTTTCACCAGCGGCGTAGCGCTCGCGCAGAATGCCAGTCTCGTTGCGAAGCTCTTCGTCTGAGAGTGCCTGGAAAGACTCTTCTAGGGCATTTACCGCTGACGTGTAGTTGCGAAGTCGAGCGAGAACTCTGCCCTCGCCTGCGCGCAACAACTTGTTGATGACATTGGCCAAAATCTGCTCCAAATCGTGAGTTTTTTGGTTCTAGTCAATCTTAGACGGACGCGCGGGCATCCTAGTTTTTAGGCTGAATATGCAGCAAACTCTCAAGAACCTCGGCGTCTACAGGTTGGATGTCGAGCGCTGCAAAATCGCTTGCCGACAGCTCTGCCGCACCAGGAACCTGGTGCTTTCCGTGGTGAATCTTGCGCTTGTCTGAATCGCGGCGAAGACGCTCGAGCAACTTGGCCAGCGCGAGGTCGAAGGCCGCAAACTTGTCGGCGGCATGTGCATCCGCACGAAACACGTTGCCACCGCTAAAAACCAAAAGCTCGACTTCGTCTTCTGGGCCAGCACCGCGAGTGTGGTCGTGACGGGTGACCTTGATGTCAAACTCTTTGGCCTGATGAAGCAACTGCTCAACCTTTGGCGCTCGATCGGCTACGTATTCGTTGAACTTTGACGAAACAGTGAGGTTGCGGGCAGAAATTTTGATTTCCATATGGTCCTCCGATCGAAAAGCAACATTGCTTGTGTGAACGGTATACCCATTTGGCAGCACTTGCATACGGAATTGCAAAATTGCTCAGATTTTTGGCATCGTTTCGGCAATCGTTATGAAACCCAGCACCACTACCCCGCTGGCCTCGAGAGCACGTTTAGCTTCGGCAAGGGTTGCGCCGGTGGTAACGACATCGTCGATGAGCACTACGGGCTTGCCGGTTGGCTTAGCAATCATGCTGTTGGCAAGGTTGGCGGCGCGTTTGGTGATGCCAAGATTTCTTTGGTCTGCAGCTTCGCGGGCAAAAGAAAGCAAATCATTGCCGACCGAAACTCCGGTTTTTGACTGCACGGCCAGCGCCAATGTTCGGCCGTGGTCGAATCCCCGCTTTTTGAGCCCAGCTCTGCGAACAGGCATTGGTACCAAAATGAGGTCAGGATGATCGCGAAGGTAAGTTTGCAGCAGCTGAGCAAGCCTGTTTGCAAACATCAGTTTGGTGGCGGTTCTGCCTCGGTCTTTGAAGGCAATGATGGCCGCCGCCACAGCTGGTCGCAGGCTCATTCCTGCCCAGCCGTTTAGCGTGCCGCGCGCTACGGTTCTTGGCTCGGGCTCAAACTGCTGCTGGCAAGTTGAACAAATAAGCGACCCGGTCGCACTGCAACAGATGCATGAAGTGGGGACAAACGCATCAAGAAGTTGAAGGCGCAACCGGGTCACCTTACGATTGTGCTGGCGCCGACGGCATCGTGGTGGTCGATGCTAAAAGATGTGGATAACCGACCTAATCGGGATAGCGCAGGCTTCGCACGTTGGTTTGAACAGTGTTCCAAATAGAACTCCGCGACAGAACCACAGTGCCGCTCGAAAGCAAGACATAAACAGCCGGAGCTGCGTTAGACGCGATGATCGAAACTCCATCAGAGATGGCGGAGTAACTTGTGCTCTCGCCACCGATGGTCTGAGTGACCGCTCGCACCGAAGTCCCGCTCAGTTTCATAAGCATCGAAACGTTGCTGCTGTCCGCCCAGGTAACCGATATTGGTACGCCCTGTTCGAGCGGCAACTTGACCCCTCGACCCAAAGATGTTGGAACACCACGATCATTTCTAACAATCGGAACAACCCAAACACCGTTGCGGTCGCCGGCTGACAACACCACCACGCGCGAACTATCTGGGCTAATTGAAAATGCCTTGACACTGCTGTTGGCGTAGGCGGGAGCAGAGACTCGATGACGACTGCCTGAACTATCTCTCACATACCAACTTGAGTTGTCGGCTCTGGTGAGAGTCCACAGGTAGTTGCGGTTATCCCAATGTGGCGCAAGAAGTTCTGGGCGTCGGTCAACCAGTGTGGCCTCGCTGCCGATGGTGGAATGCCCAACCTGGTAAACACCCACCCCAGTGAGCAGCGCAAGGTTAGTTTCGGTGGAGTTCAATGCAAAGTCGACAATGTTGCTGCCGGCCAAATCTCGCAACTCATTACCCCCAAAAATCGGGGTGCTCGAGTTCATGTGTGCCAAACCTGCATCGGTGAGCGCAACCGGCGAACCCAGTGCCCCTCGCGAAACCTTGCTCGCTACATCGCGCACGGTTTGCGGCTCACCCTCGAATGAAATGTTCACATCGGTAACGGTTGGCAGCTGAGTTAGCGTGGCCTTTAGCTGAGCCTTTAGATACTGCAAATCCTTGGCTGGCAGCTGACCGGCATTCGACGCCAGGTCGACGCTGGCCGAGGTGTTTGTGATTGGCACCGCATCAAGATTTAGTTCCAAATCGTCTGCTGGCATTGGCGCAAGAGCAGGCTTTAGCCACTCCTGAGGCCCCTTTAGCAAAGCCGAAGCAAGCCTTGTTGCAGTTGAGGCACGTGAGGGGAACCAGCGCACATCCGGCACCAAGAAATTGTGATTTGAATCAAAGAAGTACAGCGAATAAGGCTTGAACAGCACCAAGAAGTTCGGATGCAAAAGCATCGTGAGGTTAGGCGCTTCGGCCAAGCGCCACTGGCCATCTTGCTGGGCAAATCGATAGACCAGGTGACGGGTGGTTCCTTGAGTAGCGTTTGTGTACGTGCCGAAGGCATCGATGGAGGCACTGATGTTGACATCCACGTGCACTTCAGTTTCGGAGGCGAAGGTGAAACGGGGAGGGCCCTCCTGAATCAGAACTTCTTCGCTGGGCAACCAATCTGCCTGCTTTTCGATTGAAAGATAAGAGCGCGCTACGGAGTAGTCGTTCTGAGGGCCGTTTCCGGCGCTCAAGAAACCAGAGATGATTTCTTGCTGGCTAGCATCCACCGATGGCGCAGCCGGCGAGTAGTAAACGTAGTCGGCGCCGTCGGTGTTGGCGATGTCTGGCCCGATACCGATTGCCCCGCTCTGAGGCAGTTGCGCACATCCCGCCACCATCAAGGAGGCTGTTAGCGCTGCGGTGACAGCGCTGAAAATTCTCTTGATCAACTGTCCTCCTTCTTTACGCGCTTAGGTCCGAGCGGAAGCGGAGAAGCTCCAAGTTCCATGCCCTGTCGACGAGGAATGGTGAGCCTAAAGGTAGCCCCTTCGTTTGGCTTGGAGTATGCCTTGAGCGAGCCGCCGTGAATGTTGGCATCCTCGATCGAGATGGCCAAGCCAAGACCAGTTCCGCCCGTAGTTCGTTTGCGAGATGGATCTGCGCGCCAAAAGCGGTCGAATACGTGGTCGGCCTGCGCTTTTGTCATACCGACACCATGATCGGTAACTGTGACCGCAATGGCTTGACTCGAGGCTGCCACACGAATCTCGATTGGTTTTCCTTCACCGTGTTCAATGGCGTTAGACAGAAGGTTTCTCAGCACTCGTTCAAAGCGGCGCGCATCGACCTCGCCATCAACCGGACCGGATGGAATTTCTACCATGATTCGAGAGCCCTTGGCGTCGGCCAGTGGCTGGATGTTCATTATGGCCAGGCCAACCAAACCGTTAATGTCGGTGACTTCGAACTCGGCAACCACAGCGCCTGCGTCGTAACGAGAGATTTCTAGCAAATCAACCAGCAGTTTCTCAAAGCGTTCAATCTGACCGCTGAGGGTGCTCAACTGTCGGGCAGACGCTTTTGGAAGGTCGGCTCGGCGCTGCTCAAGAATCGCTACCGAAAGTTTGATTGTGGTGAGTGGGGTTCGCAGCTCGTGCGACACGTCTTGCACGAAGCGCTGCTGCATCTGTGAAAGTCGACTCAAGTTGTTGATCTGGCTTTGCAAACCCTCGGCCATTGTGTTGAAGGAGTTGGCAAGCTGCGCCACGATGTCTTCGCCCTTAGTTGGCACGCGGCGGTCGAGGGCACCTTGAGAAATTTGTCTGGCAACTTCTGCGGTTGTTCGAATCGGAGCAACCAGTCGTGCCGAAACGAAAAGCGCCACTCCACCGATTAGAAGAATCAGAATCATGCCGCCGAAAAATAGCGTGTTCTGAACAAAGTCGAGGGTCTGCTGTGCACTGCTTAGGTCGTACACCAGGTAAAGCTCGTAAGTGCCAGCCACCGGAATTTCAACGGTAGCTCCAACCACAATCGCCGGGTGAGAAGAGTTTGCGCTTGGAAGCGAGATCGACTGATACACAAGTTTTCCTGCGGTGCTTCGCACGGTGGTGCGCAGGTCTTCAGGAATCAGGGTGGCATCAAGGTTTAACGAAATTGGGCTCTGCAGAATTTGCGGCGAAGACTGCCCTGGCGAACGCAATAGTGCAACGTCGCGCGACTCGGATGTTGTCGAAGACTCGAGGCTCGGAATCACCGAGTTGAGCAGCGACTGAAGAGTGGCTTCGTCGGTGGATGACACAGCCGAAAATGTGGACTGAACTTCGGACACTGCTCGAGTTGAGTCTTTTAGCACCTGCTGCAAGCGGGTTTCAAATAGACCGGCACCGATTGAGTAAGAAAGAAAGCCGCCCACGGCAACAAGCGCCACGGTACTGAGAATTACGCTCGCGGCAACATAGCGCGCCTGAATGGAGCGACGAAAAATTTTGAGCGTGGCTCGAATCAGATTGGAAAGGCGCAACTAAGCCTGTCCAGCTTTATAACCAACGCCTCGCTCGGTAACCACGATG
>JBBAMO010000005.1:0-14036 GCA_040402495.1 Rhodoluna sp. | reverse complement strand
GGGGGCTTATTTGATGCGGTTGAAGGCATAAAAGTGGTCGGGGTGACAGGACTCGCGAGACAAACAACTGCGTTCGCCACACATCGCACTCGGCAATCGAGCGAGGTTACGATGTGACTTTGATCTCGGATGCTCACACAACCACAGGTTTTGAGTGGGGTGGCTACGTGGTGGATGCCGCGCGCGTAATCGACGAGCAAAACATTAACTTCTTGCAAAAAGAGCTACCTGGCCGCACCGTCAGTGCCGTGCCATCGGCAAAGCTGGAGTTCTAAGACTCGAACTTGTAGCCCAAGCCGCGCACGGTAACAAGAAGCACCGGACGGGCAGGGTCGTCTTCGATCTTTGATCGAATGCGCTTAACATGCACATCTAGAGTCTTGGTGTCGCCAAAGTAGTTCGACCCCCAGACTCGGTCGATGATCTGACCACGAGTTAGAACGCGATTGCGGTTTTCGAGCAGCAACTCAAGAAGCTCAAACTCTTTTAGGGGCATTGCTACCTTTTCGCCGTGCACAAAAACGATGTGGCGATTGATGTCCATCGAAACAGGTCCACCTATGAGCATGCCTTCTTCCAGCTGGCTCGGTTCACTGTTTCTGCGAAGCACGGCCTTCATTCGCGCAAGAAGTTCGCGGGTTGAGTAGGGCTTGGTTACGTAATCGTCAGCACCGATTTCGAGCCCAACAACCTTGTCTATTTCGCCATCCTTGGCGGTAAGCATAATGACCGGCACGTTGGATGTTTGGCGAATCACGCGGCAAACTTCGTTACCACTGATGCCTGGCAGCATCAGGTCTAGAAGAATGATGTCTGGTTCGGATGTCTTGAAAGCTTCTAGAGCAAGGTTGCCATCCGCAGCCTCGATAACGTCGTAGCCTTCTTTTTCGAGCATGTACACAAGAGGTTCTCTCAGCCCCTGCTCATCTTCTACTACCAAAACACGGGTCATCCGTTATTCCTCTCGGTGTCAGAAACCACAATCTTTGTATCGGCTAAAGGCAAACGAAGTGTGAACGTGGAGCCAACACCTGGCTTAGAAAAAACTCGCACTTCCCCCTGGTGAGTAAGAGCTACGTGCTTCACGATAGCAAGCCCAAGCCCGGTACCACCAGTATCTCTCGATCTTGAAGGGTCGACACGATAGAAGCGTTCAAAGATGCGTGTTTGGTCTTCAACCGAAAGACCTATGCCGCTATCGGTAACAGAGATCGCGGCGATACCATTCGACTCTTTAACCCCGATGCCAATAGTTGAGTTTTCATCGCTGTAGTTGATGGCGTTTTCAACGAGGTTTTTAACAGCCACGGTCAGCATCTCTGAATCGCCGAACACCTCTACACCTTCGGGTGCTTCGGACGAAATCTTGATGTGGCGTTGCTCTGCCCTGAATTGGTTTCTTTCTACTGCATCGTGCACGACTGTTGAAAGGTCTACAAGATCGGCGGTTCCAACCAACTCTGTCGACTGAAAGCGTGAGAGTTGGATAACGTCTTTCACAAGTTCGCGCAGCCGCTTGGCTTCTCTCGAAAGCGACTTGGCGAACTTTTCAACGGCAGCAGGATCGTCCTTGGCGTCTGCAATGGTTTCGGCCAGCAGGCTTACAGCACCAATCGGGGTTTTGAGTTCGTGAGAAATGTTTGCGATGAAGTCGCGGCGGGTGTCGTCTAGGCGCTTCGACTCTGTGCGGTCTTCGAGAAGAAGAAGAACATCGCCGTTGCCAACGTGCGTGGCGCGAACGTGTACAAAAACAGACTGGCGGCGAAGCCCGATGGTCAACTCCGTATTGAGCGACTCAATAACCTGTGTTCTTCGAGCCTTTTCAACCAACTCTTCAAGCTCCTCGTGCACGAGGGTGCGCTCGCGCAACAGACCGTAAGCCAGAGCGCCTTGAGTTGCACGCACCGCATAGTTCTTGTCGTTCATAACGACTGCGGCTGAAGACAACGCTTCAAGAATTTCGGTTGCACCATCCGATAGAGATTCGCTCTCTTCTGGGGTGTTCGATGATCCAACCCTGAAAAACATGACTAATCCGCCTACAAGAGCGCCGCCAACCAAGAAGGCGGCTAGGATTTCGAGCCAAGGCAACGGATAGTTCATAAGGTTAAGAGTATGCGATTGACACGCCGAGACTCGCCTGAATAGTAGTCAGCCGGCCTAGATTTATCGCACGGTTCACGGTTAGTTCTAGACTCGTTAACTTAGTGACAAGAAGATTTAAATCAACGAATAGAGGATTCTCATGCGCGAAGTTTTTGAACATCCACTGCACGAGGTGCAGTCCCGCCTGGTAGAGATCGCCGGTGATGCAACCAAGATCATGAAAAACGCTTCAGAATCTTTCAACAACTCCGATGTTGTGCTTGCCGACCAGGCCATTGCCAGCGCCGAGCTAGTAAACGAGAAGGCTCTTGCACTAGACGAGCTGGTCATCCGCATCCTTGCGAAGCAGTCGCCGGTTGCTCGCGACCTTCGCATCTTGGTTTCAGCACTGCGCATCAGCGCATCGCTCGAGCGCATGGCGGCTCTTGCAGGACACATCGCACAGATTGCCCGTTACCGTTACCCAGGCAGCGCCATTCCTGAGGCTCTAAAGGGAACCTTCGCCGAGATGGGCGCACTCGACTACGAGTTGGGCAAGAAGGTTGTAAAGCTTCTCAAGAACACCGATGTCGACCTCGCCCGCTCGATTCAGGCCGAGGATGCTCGAGTTGACGAACTTCACCGTCACGTTTTCGACACCGTGCTCGACGACTCCTGGAAAGAAAACGCCATGTTCACAGTGGACGTCACTTTGGCCAGCCGATACCACGAGCGATTCGCCGACCACGTTGTAGACATCTCTGCCAAGGTTTCTTACCTCACCACCGGTGAGTGGAACGACGTGGAATAAGTCTTTTGTAATTCAAACGAAAATGGCCACCCAAGCGGGTGGCCTTTTTCTTTTAGCTAAGAGGCTACTTTTTGCCCTGCGATGCCACGGCGGCAGCGCCGGCTGCGGCGGCATCTGGGTCTAGGTATTCTCCGCCAGCCACGATCGGCTTGAAGTTTGCATCCAAGCGGTAGACCAATGGGATGCCGGTAGGAATGTTCAGCTCGGCGATGTCTTCATCGGAGATGCCATCGAGGTGCTTCACGAGCGCACGAAGCGAGTTGCCGTGGGCGGTGACCAAAACGGTCTTGCCACCCTGGAGGTCGTGCTTGATCTCGTCGCTCCAAAGCGGAAGCATGCGGTCGAGAACATCTTTGAGGCACTCGGTCTTAGGAAGGCGTGGACCGAGGTCGGCGTAGCGCTCGTCGTGGGCCTGCGAAAACTTGTCGTTGTCGTCGATTGGCGGTGGCGGAACATCGTAGCTGCGGCGCCAAATTTGAAACTGCTCAGCGCCGTATTCCGCCAGGGTCTGAGCCTTGTCTTTGCCCTGCAGCGCACCGTAGTGACGCTCGTTTAGGCGCCAGTCGCGCTTTACGTCGATCCACGAGCGCTCGGCTGCGTTGAGTGCAATGTGTGCGGTGTTGATGGCTCGCTTTAGACGCGAGGTGTACAGAAGGTGCGGCTTGATGCCAGATTCGGCAAGCAATTCGCCCGCGCGCTTTGCCTCGGCGCGACCCTGGTCGCTGAGTTCAACGTCTACCCATCCGGTGAAGAGATTTTCTTGGTTCCATACGCTGTTTCCGTGGCGCAACAGCACGAGTGTGTATTCAGACATGCCTCAAGTTTACCAAGATGCCTCGCGGCAACCCGCCGACGCCCGTTGGGTAACCTTGTGTGGTGGCCACCAAAAAACCGCAGGGAACCGTAACCCGCGGAACAACAAATCCGAATCGCCTAAGGCGAGTGGATCGATACATTGCCGCGCAATCGATTGTGCGCGCGCCAGGTTGCGTGGTTGTCGATCTTGGTTTTGGGGCCTCGCCGATCACCGCGGTAGAACTGCGCGAACGACTTGCCAAAAAGAACCCATCGGTGCGAGTGGTTGGCATCGAAATCGAACGCGAACGCGTGGACCGTGGGTTGGCCGTTGCCAAACCGGGCCTCGACTTTATGCACGGCGGGTTTGAGATTCCCCTGCCTGCCGGGTTGGACAGCGCCGATGTGATTCGTGCATTCAATGTCTTGCGTCAGTACGACGAGTCCGAGGTGCCGGCAGCGTGGGCAACCATGCAGGCGCGGCTGAGTGCGGCAGGCATCTTGGTGGAGGGCACCTGCGACGAAATCGGTCGGCTGTCCAGCTGGATCACACTCAACCGCGAGCGCCCGCTGACTTTCACCATTTCGCTCAAACTTGCCGGCCTGGAGCTGCCCAGTAAGGTGGCCGAGCGCCTGCCCAAAGCGCTGATTCACCACAACGTGGCCGGCGAGCGCATTCACTCGTGGCTGGCGGCTATCGACAAGGCTTGGCTCACCAACACTGGCCTTGGTGCGTTTTCGCCACAACAACGATGGCTGGCCGCCTGCGAGCAACTGCTTGGCGAGGGTTGGCCGATTGTGGTCGATCGCAAACGCTGGCGCCTCGGCGAAATCACCGTGGACTGGAGCGCCGTAAAGCCCGACTAAATGTTGGGCAGTTCGGCGCGAGCGTCTTCTTCGCTCATACCGCTGGCGCACAACAGGTCGATCAGCATCGGGCGCAGCAAGAGCAACACCGATGCTTCGCGAATCTGATCGGCAATACCGTGCTTCTTTGGGTCGAGCTGGTGAATGATTTCGACGAGCATCTCGCGCGCCTCTACAAGAACGTCTGGCTCTTCGAGCCCGCGGCGCAGCACCTGCGAAGCATCGGAGATTTGTTCCATTAGGTCGGCAAGGTATGGGCGAGGCTGCCCGTCGCGCAGCAAAAAGTCGATGCGGCGCACAACAACGCGCAGGTTGCGAGTGGCTAGGTCCATGCCGCGCATGAGGCGAACTTGACCGCCAAGCTCGTCGCGATACTTTTGCAAAAACGGCGAGATGCGGCTTATCGAGATTGCGCTATCCAGCGACAAACGCCAGTTGTCTACCAGCGGCTGAGTGCGGCGAACGCGTTTGAGGGTTTCGTCGGCCATTTGAAGGTCTACGTTGCGGGTTGCCAACTTGAGCGAATCCAGTGAATCCAGAAACACATCGAACAACTTGTTTGCATCGATGCGAGCCAAGCCTCGGGGGTCGCGAGGTATGAGCGCGGTAACCAGCAACGCAACAACGCCACCGACCAACCCATCGATGCTTCGCACAAAAGGCCCACCCGGCGGCGCTACCAACAGCTGCACCAACATCGCCTGAATGCCAACAGTGAGGGCAAACGAAGCGCTACCCGAAATGAAACGCGCTGCAATAAGTGCAATCAGCAACGTCGCGGCAAGTTGCCAAAGGCCCTGCCCCAGAACGCCGAGCAAAACTTCGCTGAGCGCAATGCCAACGCTCATGCCAAACGCGGTTTCAAACACTCGGCGCGGGCGAGCATCCCTGGTGAACCCCAGCGCGGTGATGCTGACGGTCACTGCAAACAGCGGAACCTCGTGCAGCAAAACAAAGTGGGCAAATGAATAGGCGGCTGTGGCACCAATAACAATCTGTGCAATCGGCGCTAGCGATTCGATGGCACGACGGTAAGACTCACGCACACTCCAGTGCAGTTTGATTTTCGGTGTTTTTGCCATCTCGGTGCCCTTTGTGCCTTCTGTGCCTACTTGCCCATCAACAGACTAGGGCGCTTGATTCCTGCCGCTTTGCCAGCATCGGCTGGCACAATCACTTCTTGCTTGGCCGAATACTCGCCGTGTTCGCTAATCACCACGAGGTCGGCATCGACGTCGAGGTTGCGCTTTAGCAACGCCAGCGCGATTGGCCCTGCCTCGTAGTGCTGTGCCACCGATGTGATTCGCCCAACCGCACGCTCTCCACGCACTCCACCTTCAAAGCTGAAAATCTCGTCGCCGGCCACCGGAACATCGTGGGCTGTGCCATCTAGATGCAAAAAGGTAAGTCGGCGAGGCGGGTGACCCAGGTTGTGAGTCTTGGCGACAGCCTCTTGCCCGCGGTAGCAACCCTTCGAAAGGTGCACGGCGGTGGCCAGCCAGTCGAGTTCGTTTGGCAGAGTTTTGTCGTCAACATCATCGATCGACGGTCGGTGCGCTTCAATTCGCAACGCCTCGTGCGCCATGGTGCCAACGCGCTCGAGCTCTGGCGCAAATGTCGCGGCGGCATCGGTTGCCACCACGTGCTCTTGATAAACCCACCCCGATGGCGCGCCTGCCGCATACCTTGCACCGCCGGCAACCACCTCAGGCCACGGGTCGTTCCAGACAATCACTGTGCCATCGAGTTGCGAGTGAACGCCGAACACAACGAAGTCGTCGGTTCGGTCGGCCAAAGCGACTTTAGAGCGAAACATCATGCGGTCTAGATACTTCATCAGCGACTCGACAGCATCCGTGGCAACAATCAGCCACGTTGTCTCGCCGTCGTCGACGATATGGAATTCGTGCTGCACATGGCCTTGAGGGTCGAGCAGCAGAGCCTCGCGCGACTGACCCGGCACGAGGTTTTTGATGTCGCTCGTGAGCATCGAGTGCAGCCAGTCGAGGCGGTCGGCCCCAGTTACCTGAATCACAGACTTAGCGAGCTCAACCACACCTCGGCCGGCAGCAAGCGTGCGCTGCTCGATCATTGGGTTTCCGAAGTGCTCTTTTACAGCCATGGCTATTCGACGCGCTCGAGGCGTGCCGAAGCGTGCGACTTTAGGTCGGCACCTGGCAGCGCGATGTCCCAAACCCAAAGCAGGGCGTTTTCGACCAAGCCATACATGCGAGTTGAGTGGCGATAAGTCTTTGCGCCTTCAAAGGCAACGCCATGGGCCGAAGCCAGATCGATGCGAGCGTTCTTCACAAAGCCGTTATAAAGCTCTGCAACGCCACCCGGATGCAAAGTTGAAACCTGAATCGGGTAGCCGCTATCGGTGCGCAGCGTTTCGAGTTCTTCGTGGTTTTTGATGTGCGGTTCGCCAACTCCAGGCAGCAGGCCGGGGCCGTGGTCGGCATCCGTGGCGGCACGAGCAACCTTCCAGTAACCCAGTTCGCTAGGAAGCGTTGTGGTTGCGCCGGAGGCATCGGTGAGTTTTACCGACGAAATATAAGTGAGCGCATTCTGGCCGTCGTGAGCAAACTCAACCTGCTGAACGAATTCGTGGTCGATTGCTTCTTCAGCGCCTTCATTTTTGTGAGAGATGACGCCAGTGCCCTCCCACTTGCCAACCAAAAAGGCAAGGGGCGTTAGCTCGAGAGGCAAACCCTCAGGAAGAACGAACAACTAGTTTTGGCCCTTGAAGAGTTTGTAGAGCACAAGCGCCGAAACGGCAGCGATTGCTAGCGAGGCCAGCACCAAAAGTCCGGTGAAGAAAATCTCAAATGCAAGAGTCATGTGCCTAGTTTACCGCTCGCTCAGAAACGCCAAATGAATAAGTAAAGACTCGCCAGTCCAAGCATCAAATAGCTTCCGCCGGCAACGTAAACCAACTCTTTGACGATTCCGGTTGCGCTTGCTTTCACCAGGTGAATAAAGCACACGGATGCAATCGAGCCGGCCAAAATCGCGCCGTACCAGGCGAGGGCTTGGCTAGGTTCGGCACCGATGGTCACCACGCAGGTGAGCACCAAAACCATTACCCAGATCGATACGATCTGAAACCAAGCTCTCTTCACATAACCATCTTGCCTTATTGCCCCGCGAGCGCTGGTAAAGTTGCATAAACAAGGAGAAAGCATGGCGCAGCTTTTGGTTTTGTCGGCAGGAGCCGACCCAGAAGTTCTTCCTGCGCTTGGGCTACTTCCACACCGCGTTCGCAACATCGCCGCCGAACCGGCCGCCTTGGTTAATGCCCCAGCCGCCGACCTCATTTTCTTAGATGCCCGCCGCGACCTAACCGGCGCAAAATCTCTTGCCAAGCTGCTACTAACCACCGGCCTCGATGCTCCGCTAATCGTTGTTGTTACCGAAGGCGGGTTGGCCGCAATCTCGGGTGAGTGGGGCGCGCAAGACATCATATTGGAGTCGGCTGGCCCTGGCGAGATTGATGCCCGAATCCGCCTCGCTATTTCGCGTGCCACCGAGAACACGAACCCAGACGAAACCATTTCGGCCAGCGGTGTAGTTATCGACGACGCGACTTACTCTGCGCGGGTTCACGGCCGCCCGATGGACCTCACCTTTAAAGAGTTCGAGCTTCTGCGCTTCCTGGCGCAGCATCCCGGTCGCGTGTTCTCGCGCGAGCAGTTGCTTAGCGAAGTTTGGGGCTACGACTACTTTGGCGGAACCAGAACCGTGGATGTTCACATCCGTCGCCTGCGTGCCAAGCTGGGCGATCTAGAGCAACTTATCGGCACGGTGCGAAACCGTGGTTACTGCTTCAACCTGAGCAAAGACCAGCAAGACGTGGTTGCCGCTTACTAGCGGCGAGCGCCAAGGCACCTATACCCACCAACGATCAAAGGACGATCATGGAATATAAAGGCAAAACCGCGCTCATCACGGGTGCCAGCTCTGGCATTGGCTTGCAGTACGCCGAAGAATTCGCTCGTCGTGGGGCAAACGTGATTTTGGTGGCTCGACGCGAGCAAGAACTTACCAAGCTGGCTTCTCAAATAACCAAGGACTTTGGCGTTGAGGCGCACGTTATCGCGATGGATCTTGCAACCCTCGAAGCTGGCAAGAACTTGATGCAAACGCTAGCCAAAGGCAAGCACGACGTGGACATCCTGGTGAACAATGCAGGCTTCGGCACTGGCGGCAGGTTGGAGAAGGAAGACCGCGATCGCGTGCAAAAAGAAATCATTCTCAATGTGGCCACACTAACCGACTTGACCGCGGCAATCTTGCCATCGCTGCTGAAGAAGAACTCTGGTGCAATCGTCAACATTGCCAGCACGGCGTCTTATCAAGCTGTTCCAGGAATGGCCGTTTATGCAGCCACCAAGGCATACGTTCGATCGTTTACCGAAGCGGTTTGGGGTGAAGTCGAAGACACCAACGTGAAGGTGCTCACGGTTAGCCCAGGTGCTACAGCAACGGAGTTTTTCGAAGTTGCCGGTTCAAAGCCAGCAGGCCCACTCGCGCCAACCGCCGATGTGATTTCGGCAACCTTCAAGGCGCTCGACTCTAAGAAGACAGGTCCAACCATCGTTATTGGCTCGCAAAACGCTCTCATGGCTGCAATCAGCCAGCGCTTGCCAGCAAAAATGGTGATTCGTGTTGCAGCCAAGATGTTTTTGCCCCGTCGCAAGGGCTAGTTAGAACCCGTTTACCAATCGTTTAGCCATTCGTGGCAGGATTGAACCTATGTCTGAAGAAACCATGGCCATCGACCTGCCTGATTTCGGCGACCTCCCAGAGGACCGATTTCTAGATCGAGAGCTGTCTTGGCTGGCCTTCAATCAGCGTGTGCTTGAGTTGGCCGAAGATGCCACTCTCCCGCTTCTTGAGCGCGTCAACTTCTTGGCAATCTTCGCCTCAAATCTCGATGAATTCTTCATGGTGCGAGTTGCAGGCCTAAAGCGCCGTATCGCAACCGGCCTTGCTGTGATTTCTTCGTCAGGCCTTTCGCCACAAGAAGTTTTGACTCAGATCAGCGCCGAGGGTCACCGCCTTCAAGAGCGTCACGCAGCACTCTTTCGCGACGTTATCGAGCCAGCGCTTCTGGAAAAGAAGATCGCACTCAACCACTGGGACGACCTCACCGATGCCGAGAAGGAACTCTTTGCCGAGTACTTTCAGAACCAGATTTTTCCGGTTCTCACTCCCCTTGCCGTCGACCCGGCTCACCCTTTTCCTTACATCTCCGGGCTGTCGCTCAACATGGCTGTCATGCTGCGCAACCCAGATGGCAAAGACCAGTTTGCCCGCTTGAAGGTGCCACCACTACTGCCTCGATTTGTGCGCATCCCGGGTTCAACCAGCCTTTCGGCTCCACGCTTTGTGCCGCTAGAAGACGTAATCGGTCAGTTTTTGGGTCAGCTGTTTCCTGGAATGGAAGTCCTGCAGCACCACACCTTCCGCGTTACCCGAAACGAAGACCTCGAGGTTGACGAAGACGAAAGCGAAAACCTTCTTGAGTCGCTCGAGAAAGAACTTCTGCGTCGCCGCTTTGGTCCGCCGGTGCGCCTCGAAGTTGCCAACGACATCAACCCGCAGGTGCTCGAGCTGCTGGTGCGCGAGCTAGACATCGAAGACGAAGATGTTTACCACCTGCCTGCCCCTCTCGACCTAACCGGTTTGTTCGAGATTTCTGGGCTGGCTCGCCCAGAGTTGCGTTTTAAGCCCCACCAAACAGTCACCAATCGTTACCTACTGACTGCTGAAGACGAGAAGGCGAACATCTTCCGAGTGCTTCGCGAGCGCGAGGTGTTGGTGCACCACCCATACGAGCGTTTCTCAACCTCGACTCAGGCGTTTCTAGAGCAAGCGGCAGCCGACCCTAAAGTCTTGGCCATCAAGCAGACGCTCTACCGCACCTCCGGAGATTCGCCGATTGTTGACGCCCTGATTGCCGCCGCCGAGGCTGGAAAGCAGGTTTTGGCACTTGTTGAAATTAAGGCGCGATTCGACGAGCAAAACAACATCACCTGGGCTCGCAAACTTGAGCAGGCCGGTGTGCACGTGGTTTACGGCATCGTTGGACTAAAGACCCACTGCAAGCTTTCGCTGGTAATTCGCCAGGAGGGCAGCGTGCTTCGTCGCTACTGCCACATTGGCACCGGAAACTACAACCCAAAGACTGCGCGCTTCTACGAAGACTACGGTCTGCTTTCGGCGCGCGAAGCTGTTGGCGAAGACCTAACCCGTCTTTTCAACCAGCTAAGTGGCTACGCTCCTGATGCCTCATTTAAAACACTGATGGTTTCACCAAACGGCGTGCGCGAAGGCCTAGTTGCTCGCATCGATGCCGAGATCGAGCACCACAAGGCTGGCCGCCCAGCGTTGATTAGATTCAAGATCAACTCGCTCGTCGACGAAAAGATCATCGACGCCCTCTACACGGCAAGCATGGCCGGCGTGCCAGTTGAGATTTACGTGCGCGGCATGTGCTCACTTCGCCCAGGAGTTCCGGGTCTCAGCGAGACCATCCGTGTTCGCAGCGTGCTTGGCCGCTACCTAGAGCACTCACGTGCGTTTGCTTTTGCAAACGGCGGCGACCCGCGCTACTACATCGGCTCGGCCGACATGATGCACCGCAACCTCGACCGCCGCGTCGAAGCGCTGGTAAACCTTGTTCAGCCAGACCACATGAAAGAGATCGACTCGTTGTTCGAACTTGCCATGGACGATAGCGCGTCTGCGTGGCATCTTGGTGCTGATGGTGCCTGGACTCGCCACCAGTTTGGCGCTGACGGAAAACCTCAGGTTGACGTTCAAGAAGAGCTTATGCGTCGCGTAGCTGGCAAGAAGTCGAGAGCGTAATTGACCGTATTTGCTGCAGGCGCCATTTGCTGGCGTGAAGAAAACGGGCAATTGCTGGTTGCCATCATTCACCGCAGTCGCTACAAAGACTGGTCGTGGCCGAAGGGCAAGGTTGACGCCGGTGAAACTCTGCCAGAGGCAGCAGTTCGAGAGATTCGCGAAGAAACCGGGCTCAGGGTTCGACTCGGCATTCCACTGGGTGTGCAAAAGTACAAACTTCAAAACGGCGCCGATAAAGAGGTGCACTACTGGGCTGCCAAAGTGACCGATGAGGCGCTCAAGACTTCTACGTTCAAGCCAGACGACGAAGTTGAAAAGATCGACTGGAAAACCCCGGACGAAGCACGCGCGCTGCTCAGTTACTCGCACGATGCGGAAATCTTGGATGTTTTGCTAGTCGCTCACAAGGCGGGGGTCTTGCGAACCAAGCCATTCATCGTGCTTCGTCACGCGAAGGCAACCCCGCGCAGCGATTGGTCGAAGGGTGAGGACACCCGCCCGCTTTTGCCACTCGGCTTGTTGCAGGCTCAGTCGCTCGTCGGTTTGCTCGCGGCGTTTGGCCCAAAACTTGTAGTTACCAGCCCGTGGCGTCGCTGCGCCACGACCGTTGCCCCCTATGTCAAAAAGCGCAAGGTGCGCCTAGTTGAGCGCGGGCAGTTGACCGAATTCGGCAACGCCAACGGCCCCAAGCGCACGGCCAAAGTTGTAACTCGCCTCCTCGAAACCGACAAGGCAGCGGTCATTTGCAGCCACAGGCCGGCGCTGCCAACCATCCTTGATGTTGTTTCGAAGCACGGCACGCCTGGGCAAGAGATTCTAGTAAACGAGGCCAGAGCCCTCGAACCAGGATCGCTATTGGTGGTTCATCTGAACACAGCCGAAGATGGAAAAAGAAAGATCGTGGCGGTTGAAACCCACACGCCTCTTACCGAGATAAAGGATGCACGATGACCGATTTTGCTAAATGGATTGAAAGCCGCAACCGCAGCTGGTCTAACCCGACTGGCTTTTTGTCGGTTACCAGCATCAACTGGCTAAACGAACAGCCACAAACCTTCAAGGATGTGTCAGGCAGCTGGTGGGCCATTGGCCACGAGGTTTACACGGACGGCTTTGAGGGCGGCGGCGAGCAGCACTGGACCGTAGAACTCGGCAGCGAGTTCAACGTGCCAATGACCGGCGGCGCTCTAGAGATTGCAAGCCGCGGCGGTCAGGTTGTTCTGCGCCCGCGCCACACCGGCTCTCCGGCGTTGAAGGCTTTCAAAGGCATCAACACATTTGAATACGACCCGAGCTACGTGGTTGTTGCCGAGCTGGTTGAGGATGAGCGCAATGTCGGCGTTTCAACCTCGGCTGGCGACTTGGGCAACAGTTACGACTCCCCTGGCAAGTTGGTTTTTGAACTTCGTGGCGAGCGAATCGAACTAACCGCGTTCAATCGCCCAGACCCAGCACAGCTTTGGGTAATTTTCCGCGATGGTTCATCTGGCAGAACCACTTATGGCACAGGCCGCAACGTGACAGCCAAGAAGCGTGAAGACGGCAAATGGAACATCGACTTCAACCTGTCGGCTAACTTTCCTTGCAGCTACACCGACTTTGCAACCTGCCCGATGGCGCCTCGCGAAAACCACCTCACCGTGGCTATCGAAGCCGGCGAGAAGACCCCAGAGTTTCGTCACACCCTCGAAGGCGTTGTGCCTCAGGGCTACTAAATGAAGTCAAAAAGACTTGCCGCCATCGCCCTGGTTCTAGTTGCCGCGGCTTGGGGTGTTGCTTTCGTTTGGATGAAAGACGCCATCCAACGTCAGCCATACTTTGATTTCTTGGCCCTGCGTTTCACCATGGCGGCCCTGCTGATGTTTGCTTTGCGGCCAAAGCTAGTCGCTCACATCGATCGCAAGTTTCTGCTTCGCGG
The DNA here is from genome assembly GCA_040402495.1 of Rhodoluna sp. Lineage (GTDB taxonomy): Bacteria > Actinomycetota > Actinomycetes > Actinomycetales > Microbacteriaceae > Rhodoluna. Next base: position 687 of record JBBAMO010000005.1, on the reverse strand, counting down.
GGTGATCCTGGGATTGGCTTTGGGCGGCGGCTACGTGACACAAACCATTGGCCTCGAACTATCCACCGCCGCTATCACTGGATTCTTTACAGGGCTTTACGTGGTGCTCACGCCAATACTTGCCTGGATGTTGCTGCGCGAGCGAATTGCATCCAAGGTTTTGCTGGGTGTCATTCTGGCCACCATCGGCTTGGGGCTCATCACCATCAGTGGCTTGGGCTTCGACATTGGCACCATCAGCTTGCTGGCCTGCGCTCTGCTTTTCGCGCTTCACATCGTTGGGCTTGGGCGCTGGAGTCCAGGTGCTAACACGTATGCGCTAACCGTGGTTCAGCTTGCCACTGTCGCTGTTGTGTGCTGGGTCGGCGCCATAGGCGACGGCTATCAGGGCCCGCCCGATGCCGACGTATGGGGCGCAGTGATCTTCTGTGCGGTGTTTGCCACCGCAATCGCCTTCTTTGTGCAAACTTGGGCGCAAGCCATCATGGATGCTTCGCGCGTAGCGATCATCCTCACCAGCGAGGTAGTTTTTGCCGCACTGTTTGCGGTGATGGTTGGCCAAGAGGTTCTCACGATTCAAACCGTGATTGGTGGCTCGCTGATGGTTGTGGCAATGCTCATTGTCGAGTGGCCGACGAAACTTATCGATGAATGCCGAGTCCTCGGCTAGATGTGGGTGGATAACCT
>JBBAMO010000004.1:0-14554 GCA_040402495.1 Rhodoluna sp. | reverse complement strand
CCGTTTCTAGCAAAGACGGCTCAGATGCATCGCACTGGGAGCACTCGGTAGCTGTTCATGAGGGCGGCATCTGGGTTCTAACTGCCAACGATGGCGGGGCCGCCGAACTTGCAGCGTATGGCATCGTGCCGGTCGATCCGCGATCTGGATCTAGTTTTTCTTCTTCAGTTTGAATTTCTTGGCGTAGTCGTTGTACTTCGGATGGTCATCTGAGTCACCATAATCCATTGTGTCATCTTGGTTCAGTTTGATTAGCCAATCGGCAACTGCGTGAGCAGAACCCTTTTCGATAACATTCGGAAGGCTGCCAAGAAACAGGACACTGTCTCCAACCCGAATATTTTTTGAGCCTACGTTCTTGAGGTTTAGGTCGACTTGTCTCACCACTATCGAACCGGAGATTTCAGAAACGTCACTCTGCTCGACAGACAGTTCGTAATCAACGAAACTGTACTCCATGCCACTCGCAACAGACTTTTTTCCCTTTTCAATCTTTGTAACTGTTCCGATAACGTGTGCAGGGACCTGATACTCAGCAATTTGATCCATGCCCCATTCAATCTCATAGCCAGAGAAGCCGGTGTGGCTGTCTGATGATTGATGGGATGCATCGTTCTGCGCACCTGTGCCACTAGTACAAGAAGTCAGGAGTGGAGTTAAAAACAAAACCCCTGCTACAGCGCATTTTCTAAGTTTGTGAATTCTCATTAGTAGATATCCGCCAATCCTGCGATGTCATCAGTTTTCATTTGCCGCTTTATGGTGGCATTAGAGTTCATGACCGAAGCAACTTCATTGGCGGTCATTGGGCAATTCTTCATGGTAGGGCAGTCGTTGAAAGGGTGTCCTAGGCCATGAGCATGTCCGAATTCATGCAGGACAACTGTCTCTAGGTCAGCAATTTGATTGCTCAAGTCGAAATAGTTTGACCAAGTCCAGCCAGGGTTAAGATACACAATCGCCCGGTTTGAATAGTTGATTGTAGGATCAGCGTTTCCTCGCCAAACTTGCGCTGGAACGTTTGTTGGAAAATCGGCCGCTGGCAGCGCCAAAGTTAATTTGAACGCAGCCGAATCGAATGGCGTGATGGATGAGGTGAAAGTCGTGCCATTAACGTTCAAGGTTGAACCAGAAGTCTGACTGTAAGCGACGGCTGCACGCGTTATTACTGTCTTCTCGGCGGATGTAAACGAACTTGACCAACCGTAAACGTAACGAGTAGCGGATGGAGAACTCCATGTTCGACCCCAGGCCCAGTAAGCGTTGGCTGGAACTACATTTGTGCTAATCACCAGGGCTCCTGCCGCCAATATGGCAGTAGCAGATGTTCTCTTTTTCATATTCCCCCAATTTCAATGGATCCCCCTGTCCCATTGCTACAACTATACACATGCGGACTGACGTTCAGATACAGACCGGTTTCGAAAGATTACCTTGGGTTTTGGGTGGGGTCAAGCCAAAGAATAATTAGCATTTTGCACGGCAAGTGCGTAAGATTGAACTTCGGTGTTTCTACACGCAATCCATTGACGAAAGTTAGTGATTTGGCGTGTGCTCAGAGCGCCACAAGCGAAGTAGATAAGTGAGTTTATGGCCAACAAAGACGGTGTCATCGAAATCGAAGGCACAGTAGTTGAAGCCCTACCGAACGCTATGTTCCGTGTAGAGCTGACTAACGGTCACAAAGTCCTTGCGCACATCTCGGGAAAGATGCGCCAGCACTACATCCGTATCCTCCCTGAGGACCGCGTGATTGTTGAGTTGAGCACTTACGACCTGACTCGTGGCCGCATCATCTACCGCTACAAGTAAAGACTTGAACAACGGCTAGCAATAGCCCCAAACAGAAGTAAGAGACATGAAGGTAAACCCAAGCGTCAAGAAGATTTGCGACAAGTGCAAGGTCATTCGTCGCCACGGTCGCGTCATGGTGATCTGCGAGAACCCACGCCACAAGCAGCGCCAGGGCTAATCAGCTTCAACCCGTTTTACAACTGAATAGATAAACAAAAAGGCAACGCAACATCCGAGAACAAAAATTCAAGGATGTCACCTCCGGAGAAGGCCGGAGCCAGAACCACCAGGTTTTGGATGCGCTGCTGCAGACCTTCTAAACAACAAGGAGAAATCCAATGGCACGTGTTGCCGGAGCCGATATTCCAGACGCAAAGCGCGTGGAAATCGCCCTAACCTACATCTACGGCATCGGTCGTACTCGCTCGGTTCAGATTCTGACCGAAACCAAAATCAACAAGGACACTCGCGTCAAAGACTTGAGCGACGACCAGCTTGTTGCAATCCGTGACTTCATCGAAGGAACCTACAAGGTTGAAGGTGACCTACGTCGCGACGTAGCAGCCGACATCCGCCGCAAGGTAGAAATTGGTTCCTACGAAGGTATTCGCCACCGCAAGGGCCTTCCAGTCCGCGGTCAGCGCACTAAGACCAACGCTCGTACCCGCAAGGGACCAAAGCGCACCGTTGCCGGCAAGAAGAAGGCGGCACGCTAGTAGCTCGCGCTATTACGTGTCACTCGAAAGAATTTAGGAGAAACCCAAATGGCAGCACCTAAGGCAAAAGCCGGAGCAGCTCGCAAACCTCGCAAGAAGGAAAAGAAGAACATTGCTGTGGGCCAGGCTCACATCCAGTCGACCTTCAACAACACCATCGTGTCGATCACCGATGCCACTGGCGCCGTAATCTCTTGGTCTTCAGCCGGAGACGTAGGCTTCAAGGGCTCGCGCAAGTCGACCCCTTACGCAGCCCAGATGGCAGCCGAGTCGGCAGCCCGCAAGGCTCAGGAGCACGGCCTAAAGAAGGTTGACGTGTTCGTAAAGGGTCCAGGCTCTGGCAAGGACACCGCAATCCGTTCGTTGGCAGCAGCAGGCCTAGAGGTCGGCTCAATCAGCGATGTGACCCCACAGGCTCACAACGGTTGCCGCCCACCAAAGCGTCGTCGCATCTAAGTTTTGCTCCCCGGCTTCATCCAGTTTCAAATCTTTAACTGAATAAGTCGCGTAGTGGCCACTGCGCGGCAAACCCAACACTAGGTATCAAATAGCGGATGCCTACGAAAGGAAACAACAGTGCTAATTGCACAGCGCCCCACCCTTCACGAAGAGAAGATTTCTGACACTCGCTCGCGCTTTACGCTCGACCCGCTAGAGCCAGGATTCGGTTACACCCTTGGTAACTCGCTACGTCGCCCCCTGCTTTCATCGCTTCCAGGTGCAGCCGTCACCCACGTTCGCTTTGCTGGTGCCCTGCACGAGTTCAGCACCATCGATGGCGTAAAAGAAGACGTAACCGAGATCATCCTGAACCTAAAGGACCTCGTAGTTTCTTCTGAGAACGACGAGCCAGTTGTTGCTCACCTAAAGAAGTCGACCTCAGGTGCGGTAACCGCAGCTGACATCCAGGCTCCTGCCGGCGTTGAGATCCACAACCCAGAGCTAGTCATCGCAACCATCAACTCGAAGGCAAAGTTCGAAGTTGAGCTAATCATCGAGCGTGGCCGTGGCTACGTGCAGGCATCGCAGAACAAGATGTCGGGCGAAGAGGCTGGCCTAATCGCCGTTGACTCGATCTACTCTCCAGTTCTGAAGGTCTCTTACCGCGTTGAGGCAACTCGTGCCGGTGAGTTCACCAACTTCGACAAGCTAATCGTTGACGTTGAGACCAAGCCTTCGATGACTCCTGAGTATGCAATCGCATCTGCAGGTAGCACCTTGGTTGAGCTGTTCGGTCTTGCAAAGAACCTAAACGCAGCAGCCGAAGGTATCGAGCTTGGCTCGGCTACCACCGAGACCGCACTAAGCCCTGAGTTGGCAATGGCCATCGAAGAGCTAGAGCTCACCGTTCGTTCATACAACTGCCTAAAGCGCGAAGGTATCAACACCGTCGCAGAGCTAATCGGTTTGACCGAAGACCAGCTAATGAACATCCGCAACTTCGGTTCGAAGTCGGTTGATGAGGTTCGCGACAAGCTACAGAGCATGGGCTTGAAGTTCAAGGACAGCATCCCAGGCTTTGAGGCCAACTACTTCGCCAACACTGGCGACGAGTTTGCCACTGCCGACTTCGACGACGTAGACCAGGCGTAAGCCACCTACCTAGAATCACAAGGAGAAATCAATGCCTACCCCAACAAAGGGACCACGTCTGGGTGGTGGACCATCACACGAGCGCCTAATGCTTCGCAACTTGGCTACCTCGCTGATTAACCACGGCCGCATCGAAACCACCGAGACTAAGGCCAAGCGCCTTCGCCCGGTAGCAGAGCGTCTAGTAACCTTCGCAAAGCGCGGCGACCTTGCATCACGTCGTCGTGTTATGCAGCAGGTTACCGACAAGGGTGCAGTGCACAAGCTGTTCACTGAGATCGCTCCGTTGGTTTCAGACCGCCTAGGTGGCTACACTCGCATCACCAAGCTTGGCTTCCGTAAGGGCGACAACGCCCCTATGTGTGTCATCGAGCTTGTTCTAGAGCCAGTGTCACCAAAGGTTGTCAACAAGAAGCCAAAGCTTGAGAACTCAGTCAAGGCTGTAGCCGCCGCTGCAGTAGCCGACGAAGTTGTAGCCGACGAAGTTGTCGAAGCAACCGACGAGGTCGCAGTAGAGGCCGAAGCTACCGAGTCGCCAGCAGTTGTTGAAGAAGCAGCAGCAGAAGCTCCAGCAGAAGCAGCAGTTGAAGAGGCTCCGGCCGAAGCGGCAGCAGCCGAAGCCGAAGTTGAAGCCGCAGCCAAAGAAGCAGCCGGCACCGACGAGGCTTAAGCCCAACTCGTAAATCATCATGAAGACGCCCGTCAACCTCACGGTTGGTGGGCGTTTTCGTATGTTGTTGGCCTACGACGGCACCAATTTCACCGGCTGGGCAAAGCAACCGGGCCTTCGCACCGTTCAGGGCGAGTTACTCAAAGAGATGCAGGTCATCTTTGGTAAGTCCAAAGACGACTTCGGCATGCGCGTTGCCGGCCGCACCGATGCTGGCGTGCACGCCGACGCCCAGGTAATCCACGTGGACTTCACCGATGCGCAGATCAAGCGAGTTGGCAGAAGCACCGATGTTGCGGGCCGCCTAACGGCCCTGCTGCCCGACGACATCCACATTTACACCTTCGAACGCGCGCCAGAGGGCTTTGATGCCCGTTTTTCGGCTACCGGACGCCGCTACATCTATCGAATTGCCGACGGTGCTTCGTTCAAGTCGCCAAAACTGGGCCGATACGCTCTGTATTTCACTCGAGTTCTCGATGTTGAGAAGATGAACGATGCGGCGCAAGCATTACTGGGGCTCAACGACTTCGGCGCGTTCTGCAAGCAGCGCGATGGTGCGACCACCATCCGTGATTTGAAGAAAATCAAGGTTTCACGCGTTGGGGGAGCCAAGGGAATCATCGAAATCGAGCTGGTCGCCGACGCTTTTTGCCACAATATGTGCCGCTCGATAGTTGGCGCTCTCATCAAAGTTGGCGACGGAAAGTTTGTCAAAGGCAAGCTCACACAGCTGCTGAAGGCGGCCAAACGCGAGCACGGCTACAAAACCGTTGAACCTCATGGGCTCACCCTCATGGAAATCTTTTACCCGGCCAACTCCAAACTGGCGTCGCAGGCCATTCTTGCCAAAGATACAAGAAGCCTCGACGACAATTAGGGTTTGACCAAAGCGGGGGTTTCGGGCTAAACTTGACCCTTGTTGCTGGTACTCACCAGCGTGATATCTGAATCTCAACGAAGTATCAATCTTCTGTCGCGGATTCGGTTCAAACCGACAGAAAAGTAGAAGGCAATTTAGCGTGCGTACTTACTCACCAAAGGCTTCCGAGCTGAATCACGAATGGCTCGTTATCGACGCCACCGACGTAGTTCTAGGCCGTCTGGCAACCCACGCCGCAACTCTGTTGCGCGGCAAGCACAAGCCAACCTTTGCTCCTCACATGGACAACGGTGACTTCGTCATCATCATCAACGCTGAGAAGATCGCCCTAACCGGCGCAAAGCTTCTTCAGAAGAAGGCCTACCGTCACTCTGGTTACCCAGGCGGTCTGACTGCAACCACCTACGCTGAGCTTCTAGAGAAGAGCCCAGAGAAGGCTGTTGAAAAGGCAATCAAGGGCATGCTTCCTCGCACCAAGCTAGGAAACGCTCAGTTGAGCAAGCTCAAGGTTTACGCAGGTGCCGAGCACCCACACGCTGCACAGCAGCCAAAGCCGTTCATCATCGACCAGGTCGCTCAGTAGTCGACCCAAGAACAAGGACAATCTCATGGCAAAGACCGAAGACGCAGTGGCAGTCGAAGAAGTAGCAGTAACCGAGTACTCAACCGAGACTCCAGCAGCTAAGGCAACCGAGAAGCCAGCTAAGGCCCGTGGCCCGCTGACCGTTCCAGGTGCAGGCCTAGGCCGTCGCAAAGAAGCCGTCGCACGTGTGCGCATGGTTCCAGGCACCGGCGTAATCAAGGTAAACGGCCGCGATCTAGCCGAGTACTTCCCAAACAAACTTCACCAGCAGTTGATCACCGACCCATTCACCGTTCTTGAGCTTTCGGGCCAGTACGACGTGATTGCTCGCATCAACGGTGGTGGCATCGCAGGTCAGGCCGGCGCACTTCGCCTCGGCATCGCTCGTGCACTAAACGAGGTAGACCGCGACAACAACCGTCCAGCCCTTAAGAAGGCAGGCTTCCTAAAGCGCGACCCACGTGTCATCGAGCGCAAGAAGGCCGGTCTTAAGAAGGCTCGTAAGGCTTCTCAGTTCTCGAAGCGTTAATCTTCGGATTCGTTTCGGCTATTTAGCACTAGCCTAAAATCATGGCCCGTCTATTCGGAACCGATGGTGTTCGCGGACTCGCGAACAAACACATCACCGTTGACTTGGCGCTCAAGCTAGCCCAGGCAACTGCGGTGGTTCTTGGCCAGGATGCCCGTTCAATCGGCAACAAACCTAAAGCGGTTCTCGCTCGCGATCCTCGGATTTCGGGCGAGTTCTTGTCTGCGGCCGTTGCTGCCGGGCTTGCCTCGAGCGGCGTGGATGTTTACGACGCCGGCGTGCTACCAACCCCAGGTGCTGCGTTTCTGACGGCAGACATCGATGCCGATTTTGGCGTGATGATTTCGGCTTCTCACAACTCGGCCCCCGACAATGGCATCAAGATTTTTGCCCGCGGTGGCCACAAACTCGAAGACCACATCGAAGACGCCATCGAGGCGCAGATGTCTCTGCCGATGCTTGCCCCGCTTGGCGGCGCAGTTGGCCACGTGCACCGCTTTGCCGACGGCGAAGACCGCTACATCGTGCACCTGCTTGGCTCGATTCCTAACCGCCTTGAGGGCCTCACCGTGGTGCTCGACTGTGCTCACGGTGCTGCCTCGGGTGTCTCGCCAGAAGTTTTCAAGGATGCCGGCGCAAAGGTGATCGTTATCGGTGCCGACCCAGACGGCGTCAACATCAATGATGGTTACGGCTCCACCCACATGAGCGCCTTGCAGGCCGCTGTGCTCGAGCACGGCGCCGATGCAGGCATTGCCCACGATGGCGACGCCGACCGCTGCCTTGCCGTTGACCACAGAGGCGAAATTGTGGATGGCGACCAGATTATGGCCGTGCTGGCTTTGTCGGCTAAGGCTCAGGGCAGTCTCGCACGCAACACTTTGGTAGCTACCGTGATGTCGAACCTTGGTTTGCGTCGCGCCATGAAAGAAGCCGACATCGAGATGCTCGAAACTGCGGTTGGCGACCGCTACGTGCTCGAGAAGATGCGCGAAGGTGGCTACACGCTTGGCGGCGAGCAATCGGGCCACGTTATCTTCAGCCAATACGCCACCACTGGCGATGGCATTCTTACGGGACTGATGGTTATGGCAGAAGTTGCCCGAACCGGAAAGTCGCTGGCCGAGCTGGCATCGGTGATGACGGTTTATCCACAAGTTTTGGTAAACGTGCGTGGCGTAAACAAGGATGCCGTTGACTCAGACGATGAGGTTCAAGCAGCAGTGCGCCAGGCCGAAGCCGACCTTGGCGACACCGGCCGAGTTTTGTTGCGCGCGTCTGGCACCGAGCCATTGGTGCGAGTGATGGTTGAGGCTGCCTCGGTTGGCAACGCTCAGTCTTGGGCAGATCGCATCGCCAGGGTAGTTCAACAGCAATTAGCGCTCAAATAGACTTAACGCGGACCGAGGGGAAATATGTCTGAACAGAAACGCGATAAAGCCCGCCGCAGGCGTGGCGCGTTTCTGGCTACCTTCAGCATCATCGCCGCTCTTGCCATTTTCGGTCTAGTCTTCAATTCTTACTGGGATGCTCGCATCAAAAACGACCTAGCGCAAAACACCGAGGTCTACACGCCAGCGCCGGTGAAGGCTCCAAAGGTTGCGCTGTTCATTGGCGACTCAATGGTTCAGGGCTCTGGAGCCACTAACCGTTCTCTTCGGTTCTCGTCTCTGGTTGCCAACAACTTTGGCTGGTACGAGGTAAACGTTGGGCTCGGCGGAGCCGGCTACTACTCAGGCACACCAAACCTTGTCGACAAACTGCCGGAGCTCAAAAAGTACAAGCCTGCTTATGTGTTCGTTTCGGCCGGTCGCTCGGATGGCTACACGCCTGAGGTCCAGGCCAACGTTCGAAAGTTTTACCAGCAGCTGCGTGCCATCTTCAAGAAGGCCAAGATTTTTGTGCTTTCTCCCATAACCACCGAAATCCCGCCTTCACCAACTCCACAGTCCACGGCTCTATCGCAACTTCGAGTCGCTGTCCGTGGGTCGTCGTACTCTGTTGGTGCGGTGTACCTACCGGTAGGCGACACCCTTGTTGGAAACCCAACTTTGCTGTCTACCGATGGATACAACCCGAGTGATGCCGGTTATCAGGCTTTAGCCAACGCCGTAATCAGCTCGCTTGAATATCAAGGCGTAAAACCAGGCAAGAAGTAACCAATCGCAGAGGAGTGCCAGTGCGCAAACTTCTAACCATTGGTGTTGCACTGCTGATGATTGCCTTCACACCCGTTGAGGCCCAGGCGACCGGCTCATGCAGCACCAGCCAAAACTCTGTAGTTCGCTCGGCTCAGTCGGCGGTTGACACAGCTCAAAGAAGTCTGGGATACCAGCAGGGTTACGTGCGTCTTGCAACCATTACGTTCAACGCCGCGCAAAATAATCTTCGGTCGGCTCAGCGCAGATACGACCAACTAAACGCCACACTCAACCGCTACATTGCCCAGGAGCCCGGCGCTAACCGCGTCAAACTTCTCGACCTTCAGGTAGCCGAAGAGCGCGTGCAAGCCAGCCTCGATGTTGCCGAGCGCTCCCTAAACCTTGCGCAATCTTCGTTCGATCGAGCGCAAGACAACCTAAGCCGAAAGCAGGATGGCGTTTCGAAAGCGCAGCAAAACCTCGACCGAAAACAGTCGGAATTGGCTCGCCAGCAAGCCAAGTGCACCCGGTAGTTGTCCCCTAAAAGGGTGACGGCACTTTGGCCGAAATCTCTTTCTTCGCGACCGAGGTCGTCAATAAAATCCATTTATGAATAACGAAGAGAAACTCGCCAAACTCAACAAGAACTACAAGATTGCCCAGTGGTCTAGCTATGGAATTGGGGCGTTGTGGTTCGGTCTGCAAGCCCTCCCACTTTACTTTGATCAAAAGTGGATACTCTCGTCTTCACTTCTCGCGATGGGAATAGGTGCAGGTGTTTACAGCAGTGTCTTAAAGCGTCAAGTTCAGAGCCTCGAATACCGAACCCTTACCGAATCTATCGAGAACGCCCAGATTGCCGCCATCGAAGCCGCCGCTAAGCAAGGCGCAGCCAAGTCGCGCGCGGCTAAGGCTATGAGCGGCGACACCGTTGCCGAACCCTTCGTGGCACTGCAGAATCTTCCACAGTCCACCGATCCAGAAATCAGATCGTTTACAACGATTGAACAGATTGATCAGCAAACCGCGTTAGCAACTGCCACACAAAAGAACATGACTCTCGGAGCCAACATTTGCCTAGGCATTGGTATTTTTGCAGGTATTTGCGGTTTTGTACTGCCTCTGGCGGCCTGTGCCAATACTGTGACTTCGATTGGCGCAGGTGCAATCGGTTCAGCGATTACGGCCTTCTTCACAACGCTCTTTTTGTGCATCGGTGTTGGGGTTGCGTTCGGAATCGCAGCAGCAACCATGCGCTCAAGAGCTCGGGCCGCATCAAACCGTATTCACGAACTCAAGCTGCAGGGCCTGCGCGTCAAGGCCAGCAACCCTCGCGGTTAAGGATCGAACTTGGCTAAAAACCATCGGCAATTTCAGCGCCAGAAGAAGGAGTTCAGCAGAAGACTTCTTTGGGCAGCAGCACTGATTGGCTCGGCCGTAGGCTCAGTGTTACTTGCAACGGCGCTCGGGCATGAAAATGGCTATGTTTTCTGGCAACTTACTTTGGTGCTAGTGCCGCTAGGCCTAGCCAGCGCTGCGTCGGTAACTGCTGTCTTGTTAGACCTAAGGAATATCCAGAGAAAATTGTCGGCTGACTCATTGCCCGGCGATACAAGTTCACCGCAAAACTAAAGCTTGCGCAGCAGCACGCTTTCAACGCGATGGTTGTCGCCTTTTTGCAAAACCAGAGTCGCGCGCGAACGAGTTGGCAAGATGTTTTCGCGAAGGTTAGGCAAGTTGATAGAAGACCAGATGAACTTGGCCGTCTCGAGAGCTGCCTCGTAAGGCACCGCCGCGTATCGGTGAAAATATGACGCCGGGTTGGTGAAGGCCGATTCGCGTAGCTTTTCAAACCGAGCCAGGAACCACTTGGTGATGTTTTCGCTGTCGGCATCAACGTAGATTTTGAAGTCGAAAAAGTCCGATAGCGCCAGCTCTTGACCAGGCCCTGGCTGTTGCAAAACGTTTAGACCCTCAACAATCAAAACGTCGGGGCTTTGCACCGTGACCGTTTCACCGGGCACGATGTCGTATGAAAGGTGCGAGTACGCCGGCGCTTGCACTTCGGCGGCACCGCTTTTTACGTCAGCCACAAACTTCAACAGCGAAAGCCGGTCGTACGACTCAGGAAATCCTTTGCGAGCCATGATGCCGCGACGCTCAAGCTCGGCGTTCGGATACAAGAACCCATCCGTGGTTACCAGCTCAACATGTGGCGTGCCATCCCAGCGAGACAGCAACGCCTTCAGCAAGCGCGCGATAGTAGATTTTCCGACGGCAACCGAACCGGCAACACCAATCACAAAAGGCACGCGTTTTGTTTCGTGCCCCAAAAACTTGTTCGAGGATGCGTGCAGCGACTGCATCTCGCGAACGTACATGTTGAGCAATCGGCTGAGCGGTAGGTAAACATCCTTGACCTCTTGGATGTCGAGCACGTCGCCCAAACCCTGGATGCGAGCGATCTCTTCTTCGGTCAGTGGCGACTCAGTAGATGCCCCCAAAGCAGCCCAGTCGGCCCGAGAAATCTCGTCGAATGGGCTTACTCCCGGCGACCCGTGGGTTCGGGAGTTCGGCTCAACGCTCATAACTAGCCATTATCAACTAAATTGGGTACATGTGTGGAATCGTGGGCTATGTAGGCCCCAAATCAACGGTTGATGTTCTCATCGGCGGATTGCGTCGTTTGGAGTACCGCGGATACGATTCTGCAGGTGTTTCGGTGGTTGCAAACGGCCAACTAGAGACCCGCAAGAAGGCCGGCAAGCTGGGCAACCTTGAGTCTGAGATAACCAACCACCCGCTTCCGATGGCTCACATTGGCATTGGCCACACCCGCTGGGCGACCCACGGTGCTCCGACAGACCAGAATGCGCACCCGCATCTTGGCGGCCCAACCGCAAAACTTTCGCTAATTCACAACGGCATCATCGAAAACTTTGCCGAGCTGAAGGCCGAGGCCATTGCGCACGGCGCCAAGTTTGCCAGCGAGACCGACTCCGAAGTTGCCGCGCACCTGATTGCCATAGAGTTCGAGCGCACGGGCGACTTAGTCACGGCGTTCAGCACCGTGGTCAACCGCTTGCACGGGGCGTTCACCATCCTTGTTGTTCACCAAGACCAACCAGATGTGGTTTTGGCAGCTCGCCGAAATGCACCTCTGGTTGTTGGGCTGGGCGACGGCGAAAACTTTTTGGGCAGCGACGTTGCCGCGTTTATCGAGCACACCAATCGCGCAGTATCAGTTGGCCAAGACCAGATTGTCATTCTGCGCACCAACTCGGTAGAACTTCGCAACTTCGATGGCACGCCAGCCACCTACCAGGAATTCCTTGTCGACTGGGATGCCTCGGCGGCATCGAAGGGCGGCTGGTCTTCGTTTATGGCTAAGGAGATTGCCGACCAACCTCAGGCGGTTGCCGACACACTGATGGGGCGACTCGGCAGCGATGGACTCATCACTCTGCCAGAGCTATTCCAAGACTTTCCTGCCGACGAAATGAAGGCAATCGACCGCATCATCATCGTGGCCTGTGGCACTGCGTCTTATGCTGGCGACGTAACCAAGTACGCCATCGAGAAGTGGGCCCGCGTTCCTGTGCAGGTTGAGCTCTCGCACGAGTTCAGATACCGCAGCCCAATCGTGACCCCAAGCACCCTGGTGGTTGCCATTTCGCAGTCGGGCGAAACCATGGACACACTCATGGCCATCCGCTACGCGCGCGAACTAGGCGCCAAGGTGCTTTCGATTTGCAACACTCAGGGTGCAACCCTGGCCCGCGAGAGCAACGCAACCATTTACACGCACGCCGGCCCAGAGGTTGCGGTGGCATCCACCAAGGCCCTCACCGCGCAGATCACCGCGGGTTACCTGTTGGCGCTCACCCTGGCATCAGCCCGCGGAGCACTGCACACCGATGCCGCCGCTGCCCTCGGCAAGGAGCTGCTCAAGTTGCCTGCCAAGGTGCAAGAAGTTTTGGTCACCTCGAAGCAAGCCGAAGAACTAGGCACCAAGATGGCTGGCGCCAAGTCGGTGCTGTTCTTGGGCCGCAACGTTGGCTACCCGATTGCCATGGAAGGTGCTCTCAAGTTGAAAGAGATTGCCTACATTCACGCCGAAGGTTTTGCCGCTGGCGAGTTGAAGCACGGACCGATCGCTCTAATCGAAGAGGGCCAGCCGGTGATTGTTATCGTGCCTAGCCCAGACGACGAAGACAGCTTGCACCCGAAGGTAATCTCAAACATCCAAGAGATTCGCGCTCGCGGCGCCAAGGTTATCGCCATCGCACAAGAGGGCGACACTCAGGTTTCCGACTACGCCGAGCACGTGCTTTTCATTCCGCAGAGCGACCCGATCATGGCCGCTGTTTTGGCGGTTATTCCGCTGCAAGGCTTTGCGCTGGCGCTGGCCACCGCTCTTGGCCTCGATGTCGACCAACCACGCAACTTGGCAAAATCGGTGACGGTCGAGTAGACCAGCATGATTATCGGTGTGGGCATTGACCTGGTCGATCTGGCCAGATTCGAGCGCGCCGTCACCCGCACCCCAAGACTTATTGAGCGATTGTTTGCCGAGCCTGAGCGCAATGCATCCGTGCAGAGTTTGGCTGGCAAGTTTGCCGCCAAGGAAGCCTTCGTAAAGGCGCTCGCCGGCGCAGATGGCATGCACTGGCACGAGGTAACCGTGAGCAAGCGGGCGAGCGGCGCACCATTTTTGACCGTCACTGGACAAACCGCAGCGGTCGCCGCCGAGGCTGGCATCAAGAACTTTCACGTGTCGATTAGCCACGATGCCGGCAAGGCTGTGGCCGTGGTTGTAGCGGACGGTGGTGCGTGATGCGCGAACTCGTTATCGACCTCAACGCGATTGTTCGCAACTACAAGAGCATGAAGGCTCGCTTTGGAACCAAGGTGCAGGCCGTTGTAAAAGCCGACGCTTACGGCCACGGAATGTTGCCGGTTGCACGTGCGCTAGAAGCTGCTGGTGTCGACTCATTTGGCGTGGCCGATGTGCAGGAGGCGCTCTCGCTTCGTGCCGCCGGAATCAAATCACCAATTTTGGCGTGGCTACACGACCCTCAAGACGACTTTGTAGCGGCCGTCAGCAAAAACATCGAACTCGGCATCGCCAACCTCGAGCAACTAGAGCGCGTCCTTGCCGCAGCCAAGAGCGCTGGCATCACAGCAAAACTTCACCTCAAGATCGACACTGGGCTTGGCCGAAATGGTTCTAGTGCTGCAGAGTGGGGCAACCTGCTTGAGGCAACTAAATCCGCTGTTGATTCCGGGCTGGTCAAAGTGGTCGGAATTTTCAGCCACTTGAGTGGAACCTCAGAGGCAGACGATTTAGATCAAATCGCTTTGTTCGACTCGGCTGTTGCGCAGGCATCGGGGGTTGGAATCGAGTGGGAGGTCTTGCACCTCACCGCGTCCGACGGTTCGCTTGCCTATCCGCAGGCTCATTACGACATGGTTCGAGTGGGCATTGCTCTCTACGGACTCGACCCGTTCAGTGCGCATCGCGCTGGCGAGTATGGCCTAACCCCAGCCATGACTGCCAAGGCAACAGTTGTTCAGGTCAAGCGCGTGCCCTATTCGTTGCACCCTGGCGATGCACTTCCTGCCGGAATTTCTCTATCAGCTGC
>JBBAMO010000003.1:0-15785 GCA_040402495.1 Rhodoluna sp. | reverse complement strand
GGCGTACACGTGGAGATTCCACTTCAGGCCTACTTCCGCATCAACACCGAAAACAGACCGGCCCCAGTGCTTCTTCCAAACTCTGGTCAGGCCTTCAAGACGGCACCCAAGTTTCTAGCCCCCAAGGGCTCGCTTCGAGTAAGCGAACCTCAACTTCGCATCACACAATCTTGGCTGCCGAGCGCAACCGCAGGTCTGTCGTTCAACAACTCCACCAACAACGCCACTTCGTTCACGGCAAAAACTACTCTCGTGACACTCTTCGGAACTCCGATTGGCGAACCTTATTTTTCTCGCATTGATGCTCTGCCGTCGGGGGAGACTCAGACCTTACTGCTGAAGTTTAAAGACCTTCCTCCATTTGGTTTCTTCACGCTTCGAACGGAATTGCAGTTGCCTAACGACTTCTCGGCAAGCGTTCCGGTGGCCACCGTGGTTTCGAGCGCAATTTTTGTTGCACCGTACACAGCTTGGGCATTATTCGCACTAATGTTGGTGCTTGTGGCTGTTTCGATTGGCCTGTTTCGCAAGGCAAAAAGTAATCGCAAAGTAGAGATCGGTAAGTCAGAGTGAAAAAGAAAAGATTAGATGTTCTGACGAGCGTAATCGGCAGCATCCTGGTGCTTTCGGCCGCATTTTTAGCTAACTTTTTTGTGATCAGCCCTCTTTCTCACTCTGTGGCGCAGAACACACTTAGAAACACTTTCGCAGCGCAGGCATCGTTGGCCACCGCACCTACCGGCGAACGCGACTTTCGCAATAGGGTTTTGGCCGACGGAGCACCAGTTGCACAGTTGGTAATCGAAAAGATCAACCTAAACGAAATGGTTGTTGAAGGTCCAGAGCGCCAGCGGCAACAATCACTTGTTTGGCACGGATGCGCTGCGACCCCATGCCCGACGCACTCGACTTGCGCATGCGCACCTCGTAGCCACCTTCAATCTCGGTGATGTCGGTAACGGTGCGCTCGGCAATAACCTGCGCTCCGTTGGCTTCGGCTAGGTAGAGGTAGTTCTTCACCAAAGTGTTTTTCGCACCGTGACGGCAACCGGTCATGCATTCGCCGCAGTTGATGCAGCCAGTGCGAGCAGGCCCAGCTCCACCAAAGTAGGGGTCGGCAACGGTTTTACCAGACTCGCCAAAGTGCACGCCAACTGGGGTCATTCTAAAAGTGTCGCCAACGCCCATGTCTTCGGCAACCTTCTTCAGCGCAGCATCCGAGGGGCTAAAGAACGGGTTGGTCTCCACGCCAAGCATGCGTTCAGCTTGGTCGAAGTAAGGCTCAAGCACGCTCTGCCAATCGGTCATCGCCGACCAAGATCCAGTCTTGAAAAACTCAACCGGTGGGCGGTAAAGAGTGTTGGCATAAACCAGCGAGCCTCCACCCACGCCAGCGCCCGACATCACCATTACGTTGCGCAGTAGGTCGATGCGCTGAATGCCTTTTAGTCCCAGGCGCGGAAAAAACAGAAATTTTTTGAGTTCGAAAGATGTCTTGGCAAAATCCGAGTCTTGGTAGCGAGAACCGGCCTCGATCACCAGCACCTTGTAGCCCTTTTCGGTTAGGCGCAGGGCCGCTACCGAGCCACCAAAGCCCGAACCAACGATGGCGACATCTACGTCGAAGTCTGTCATTTCTCTAGCCTAAGCGTTGCCAGTGCGGCGGCAACTTCGTCGAGTTGTGGAATCTCTGCCCACTCAACTACGGGCAACCAGGCGATGCCTGCAAGACCGTTAGCCACCGGGTGGCGGGCGGTGAAGAGCGCTCCTGCAAGAGCTGCAGTCGTGTCGGTGTCGCCGCCAAAACCGCAAGCAACCTTGAACGCTTCGTTGGTGCTTTGTGCCGAAACACAGGCAACGATGGCTGCGCCCATAGTTTCGATCGGGTCGAGAGTTACACCCTCGGCGGTTGGCTCGAAGCCCATTATTTCGTCGGCAAACTCGGGGCTCTCGTCAAAGACCGCGTCGGCAATCGAGGCTGCGGCACCGAGTGCCACGGCATCCGAGAGAAGACGCGAACCAACCAGCGCTGCTTCGACGGCGCGTGGGTGAGAATGCGTTGCCTCGGTTAGTGCGCGCACGTAGTCGCGGCGAACCTGATGGTCGGCGAAGGCCAGCCCAACCAGAGCGCAGCGCATCAGCCCACCGTTTGACCTGCCGACCATGGCTTCTTCTTCGGGCTTTACAGGCAAGTCGAGTGCAGCTCGAGTGGTTGGTCCTAGCCCGCGAAGGCTGTCTTTGGCTGCCAGCAGGCGCCGCTTGAATTCAACTGCGCTCTCGGCCGCCGAGAGCAAACTTCCATCTGCCCCAACGCTCAAAGACTCGAGCGTCATCAGCGACAAAATCGTGTCGTCGCTCACTCCCCCGGCCGGCCAGCCATCAACTTCGGCAAGCGAATCGGGCAGAGTGTCAAAACGTCGAGGCTGAAACTCAAACTGCACGCCGTAGGCATCGCCGGCCGCGTATGCGCGAATGATTTCGGCAAAGCGAGTGGCAAGCGCGGTCAACGGCGTGAACCCAAACTACTCTTGGCGCGGGTTGCGCAGCGGTGCTGCAGGCATGCGCTCTTGGGCCACCCACTGCTGCTTGTAGCCGGTTGAAGAAGCCATCAGGTCGAGGAATGGCTTAGGGTCGAACTCCTCAGGGCCAACAACACCCTTGCCCTGCCAAACCCCGGAAGCCAAAAGCTCCAACGCAATCAACGGGTTGAACGCGGTCTGCCAAACCACTGCCTGGCAGTCGTAGTTTTCCATCGTCCAGTCGTTGTCGGCCACGTGATAAAGGTAGGTGGCGCGCTGGCGACCATCGGAGTCTTTGCCGGTAACCAAAGCACCGGCACAGGTTTTACCGGTCATGCGGTCGCCGATGGTGGCTGGGTCTGGAAGAACCGAAACCACCACGTCGCGAGGCGAAACATCAACCGGACCCTGAGCCGAGCGCACGCGCACAGGCTTGGTGCGGTCGAGGCCAAGCAGGTTGAGAGTCTTCAAAACTACGATGAAGTCGGCGCCAAGTCCGTACTTAAACGAGAACTTGTTGGCCTTGATGGTGCGAGGCAGCATGGCAACTTCTTCGTGCTCAACGTTTACGCACTCAACAGCACCGATACCTTCCGGAAACTCGAAGATCTCAGGCTCGCTGAACGGCTCGGTGGTGTACCAACCCTTGCTGGCCTCCCACATCAGTGGTGGGTTTAGACACTCTTCGATGGTGGTCCAGATCGAGAACGAAGGAGCAAAGATTTCGTTGCCCTCATCGTCGCGAACCACAAGGTTGCCGCCATCCTTGACGCTAATCTCGTCAACTTCGCTAAACAGGTAGTCAGCAGCGTATCGAGCAAAAACGTTCGAAAGCCCAGGCTCAACGCCCATGCCAACCAGTGCCAAGCGGCCAGATCGTTCCCACTGCTCGTTGAGCGCATACTGCTGGTCGCCCAGCATGATGCCCGGCTTGTGGTGTGGGTCGTCTTCGTGCGCCTCGCTCAGGCTCATGGCCATGTCGAGGTAGTTCACTTCGGCCGTGTAAGCACCGGCAAAGATGGTCGGCACAAACTTTGGCTCGACCGCATTGATGATGTGAGTCACCGCAAATTCGCGGGCCACATCGGAAACGTTTTCGGCCGACGAAGCATCGATCTTAGAAACCAAGAACTTGGCGGCAACCTCGTCGCCGTGACGACGGCGAATCCACTCCACCACCGATTCGGCTCGCGAGAGGTCGTAGTCGGAGACCACCATAACCTCAAAGAAGTTTCGCTCTGCAGCGATTTTTGCGATTGCATTTCCAACGCCACCGGCGCCAACTAACAGAATCCTCATTGATTAATCCAAATCGTTGAGCGTGCTCCGTGGGGAGAATCGGGAGCTTATATTCCTATTCTAAACCTTGGTTAGGTCGGCAGACGGGTCATTCACCCAGTCAATAACGCCCTGCCAGCGGTGGAAATCATCCGAGTGCGAAAAGTGTTTTGCGCCATTCACCACGATGGCCTCGAGGCCAACCAAATCGCCAACGCCCGCCTGGATACCGCTCGGCTGCCATACATCGGAGTCTGAGCCAACCAGAGTGACAGTTTTGCCCGCGGAGTGAACCGCGTTCTTAATGCGAGGAATGTCGTAAGGCATCACAAAAGAGGCAAACCCTGGGAAGGCCTCAGGCTGTGGCTCTGGCGGTGCAACAAGCAACAAACGGTTTGGCAGCTCCGAGATAAGCCCGCGGTCGGCAGCCTGAATCCAGGTGATGCAACCGAGTGAATGGCCAATAACGACGAGTTCTTCGTTGCTGCGATCGCCAACTTCGCCAAGCATCTTGAGCTCTTCGAGAACAACCTCGAGCCAAGCGCTTAGATCCGGGTTGTCGGTGTCGGGCAACTGCGGGTAGGCAACGATGTGCCCCTGCTGGCGCAACTCGCCTGCAAGATAGCGCTGCCAATGCCCTTCTGGGCGTCGGTTGGTCCATCCGTGAATAATCAGCACGCGTGCCATTAGTTTTTTGCTTTCTTTGAACGTCTTGCCAACAAGGTAACCACGACCAACGCCAGCAGGGCAAAAGCAAGACCAAGTGTTACGAGCATTCCATCGTCGGCACCCGAAAGCATCGAGGTTTGCACCATCAGCGGAGGCTCTGCATCGTCGTTGCAGTTAGTGGCGGCAGGGTCGCCATCTTCGAAGTTTGCAATTCCATCGCCGTCGATGTCGTCGTCTTCGCCATTCACCGTGCCGTCGCCATCGATGTCGGGGTCGTCGGGGTTGGGCACGCCATCGGTGTCGTTATCGAGCAGGCACGTAGCCTCCGAGATTGGCATGATCTCTTCAACCGAAGGTGAAGCCGAACTTTCGGCGGCTTGGGCAGGTGCCGCGGTGATAGCGCCGGCCAATACGCTGGTTGCCAACGCCAAGATAATGCCGATGGCCAGCCAACGCACCCATGGCTTTACGTTCATGGTTGCCGACTCGCTGCGAACCTCGGTTACGGAGCGCGAAACCTTACGCTTGCGCTTTGGCACTAGATAACTCCAGCTAGCTTCATGGTCACGATGAGCATCACAACGCCACCGATGCGGTAAACCCAGCGCATCGACGGGCGCTTCATGAGGCGAACTTCGCCTTCTTCACCCTCGCGTCCCAGCATTCCAAGCACGCCGAGAATCAGCAGCGGAATCGGTAGCAGCGCAAACGACCAGAGGCCGAGGTCTTTCGAGCCGGCAAACAGTGCGCCTACGCCATTAGCCGTGATCTGCGAAATAAACAGAACCAGAGCAAGGCCTGGGATGCCGTGCGGAAGAATGCGCCATAGCCACGGGAAGTTAGGCAGCTTCTCCTTGAACCAGCCAAGCAGCGTAGGCAGAGCAAACAGGATGCTACCTACCCATACCTGCCAGGCGTTACCCATCAGTGCTGCGGTAACGAAGATGAAGATTGCAACGCGCAAACCGAGTGCCACGTAGCGGTGACCGCGGTAGGTTTCAGGCACTTCGGTTGGGTGCAAGTAGTCGAGTCGAGCAGGGAAGAGTCGTGCGACCACTTCTTCGAGAACAACACGAGCCACGGTGGCCACGGCAACGGCCATTGCGAAGTCGTTTACGTGGTTGGCAGCCGATAGGGTCAAGCCGGCAAGGGCTGGCAAGGTGGCAATCATCGACGCCGCAGTCCAACCACCAAAGAACGGTAGAACTGCCATGTCTACGATGCGCTCCCAGCTGTAACCGCCATCGTTCTGTGGGTCGCGACGGAAGTGACGGAACTGGTTGGCCAGCAGCACAGGGCCGAAGCCGGCGATCATCACGCCAAGTAGCATGCGAACATCGCCGAGGTCCATCGCGTTGCCGTTTATCAGCTGTACCGAGATCGAACCGACGATAAACACGGTGGTTCCTACGAGGCCTGCGAAGGCATCGAAGACACCGATGATCACCATGGCCAAGAACACTGGCCAGACCGGAGGCAAGATGTAGGTGCCAGGCGTGATCGAGATCACGGCAAGAGTGAACGTTGCAACGGTTGGCAGGATTCCGAAGACACCCATAGATGCGCGCAGGTATGCGCCGTCTACGGTGGCCTTAGAGAGAATCGGCGAGACCTTCGCGAATGCGGTGACCATGGCAATAGAAATCTTGTCGAGCCAAGTCATGAACTTCGACTTCCAAAGTCGCCAGCGGTCGCCACGACCACGACGACGAACAGTGAACTGCTCGTGCGCAGCATCGATGTTGGCAATCGAACCGCCGCCAGAAGAATCGCTTGAGCCACCTCGTGCACCCGAAGATGCTCCGCCACTAGCTGCACCCGCCCCAGCACCGGCTCCGGCATCACCGGCTGCACCGGCTGCTGCTCCAGCGGCCGCGGCAGCTGCGCCAGCAGCTGCGGCTACGGCACCGACAACTGCGGTCACCTTAGTTACGGTCTCGGTTGCAGCGGCGATTGCCTCTGGTGAACCGGTTGGGTCAAACACCTGTGGTGGGGCGTTGTCGTCGCCGGTTGCACCAATCGCTGGGTCAGCCACTGGCTCGCCTGGGGTGAAGCTTGGAATCACAATCGGAATAACTGGAGCATCCGTTGGCGAAGGTGAAGGAGTTGGCTCCTCGGTAGGCGCAGGAGTTGGCTCGGTGGTTGGCTCGGTGGTTGGGCTAGCGCTTGGCGCAGGAGTTGGCTCGTCGGTTGCAGATGGCTCAGGCTTAGGCTCTGGCTTTGGAGCAGCCTTGGTCTTGTAGCTAACAGTGCCAGGGTTGCTGAGGCCTTGCTCATTGATCGCGAACACTTCAACGCGGTAAGTGGTTGAGAAGGCAACGTTCTTTATGGTGCAGTTAGTCACGTCTGCGGTCGTGGTGCAAATGACCTTGTTGTTTGCCTTCACTTGGTATCCGGTGATTAGCGAACCACCATCGATGGTTGGCATCGCCCAGGTAACAACTAGGTTTTCGCCAATCGGAGAAGCAAGAACTGTAACCGGTGCAGCCGCAACAGACTTACCGAGGATTACCGCCTGGCTCGAGTTGGCATCGCCACGAGAAACTGAGGTGACTGTAACAACCTTGATCTCATAGCCGTTTGAAGCTGCAGCTCGGCTGAAACCAGCGCGACCAATGATCATGCTTGGGTAGCTAGCTGCTTTGAATCCTTCAACCAAGGTGGAGGTTGCAGCGGAGTCTGACACCGTAACGGTTGGCACATCTGGGAATGCGTCACCTCGAGGCGTAACAAACACTTCGTAAGAAACAAACTCACCATCGAGCGCAACCGGTGGAGTCCAGGCAACCATCAGACCGGTGTCTAGCGACTGGGCGGTCAGGTTGCTCACTGCAACAGGGTTGTCGCCAGGTGTCATGGCCTGGGCAACGGCCGAGTAGCGTCCGAGGCCAGCAGAGGTGATCGCAGCAACCTTCATCGAGTAAGAAACGCCTGGCGCTAGGCCGTCGACACTGCAGCTAACCGGGTTGCCGTCGATTGCACAGTTAGCGTTTTCAAATTGGTTGCCTTGGGGGTCGATAGCCACTAGCTGGTAACCGGTGATTGGGGTTCCGCCAGTGTAGCTCGGGGCGATAAATGTTGCGGTCACCTGGTTTACACCGCCGGCCACTGCGTAGATGTAAGGCGAACCAGCGATGTCGGCCGACACAACGAACGACTGAACGACATCTGAGGCAGGTGCATAGGTAGAGTTTCCGGCCTGCTTTGCGACCAGTTCACAGGTACCTGCAGTTAGCAACTTGACCAGACCGTTTGAGGTGACGATACAGACGCCCTCGCCAGAGTTGTCGCCTAGTGCGAAGGTTACGTTGAGGCCCGAGTTCGACTCAGCCTGCACCGCGAACGATGCGGTGCCAAACAGGCGATCGCCGA
Organism: Rhodoluna sp.; assembly: GCA_040402495.1. Classification (GTDB taxonomy): domain Bacteria; phylum Actinomycetota; class Actinomycetes; order Actinomycetales; family Microbacteriaceae; genus Rhodoluna. Next base: position 7,947 of record JBBAMO010000003.1, on the reverse strand, counting down.
TGGCATCGAAGGTGATTTGCTGGTTCAGCATGCCAACACGAATCAACTGCGATGCACTGGCAGGCAGGTAGCGAGTATCGCCATCGCTGCTGGCGGCGATGAGGCAGTCGCCAGAAGCCATGAAGTAAACGCGGGCACCGACAAACTTACAAACATCACCAGCGCCGGCAGCAATGCTGAACGAAACAGGCAGGCCGCTCGAGGTGCTTGCAACAGGCGAGTAGTAACTCTTGGCTACCGGGAAGTTTGGAACGTTCGAGGTGAAGGCAAGGCTCTGGTCGATCTGAGCGAAGTTCATGGTGAACGGCGCACTCTGACGAGCAAAGAAGTTGTTCGATAGAGCCTTGGTTGCGCGAACCACGCACGAGCCACCAAGTTGTGGGGTCAGGCGGTTGCCAACCACCGCACACTGGGCGCTGCCAGCATCGGTGACTTCGTAGCTAACCGCACCGGTTCCGCTACCACCAACGGTTACGAGGGTTACTGGGCCCCAAGGTAAGGTTGCCGAGTTAGCGATGGTGAGCGCAGCCTGGTCGATCATGTTGATCATGACAACCTGCGTTTCGGAAGACTCAGGTAGGTAGTTTGCATCGCCCAAGCGAGTTGCGGTCAGCTGACATAGCGAACCGGCATCGTTTGGCACAACGGTGCTTCCCACGATGCGGCACTCGCCGTTGACGCTAAACATGATGGCGCCATTACCGCTACCGCCCGTTGCCGTGGCAGCCAAGGTGGACTGGTAGTTGACGGTGCTGGCAGAGGTGATGGTAACCGGAGCCTGGAAGGCCTTGGCAATACCCAACGCAGCGGTTGGCGTGACAATCGGCGTGCGGTGGTACGTAGAGGCAGCAATCGCGACGCTGACGTTACAGGTACCAACGCCCTTGATGGTTACAGCACCGGTAGCCGAATCGACGGTACAGATTAGCGCCGACGATGCGGTGCTAAAGGAGACGTCTGCAGGGCTATCGGTGTTGAAGGTAGGTGTTACTGTGCCGTTTGGCGAGTAACGAGTGGCCGCGTAGCTGAAGGTTACCGACGCGTACTTGCTTAGCGTTAGGCTCTGCGATTCGGTTGCCGTTAGCGAGCCAGAAGCAAAGTTGAGCGTGTAAGGCTCGCCCGCGGCACCGGTTAGCTTGAGTGCAGAGAAAGTCACAACACCGTAGCGGGCGGTGGCGGTAGCCCCAGCCACCACTGCCCCACCGGTGCCGGTCTTTACCGAAACAGTAACGCTGGTGGTGCTGTCGCCGGTGGCTAGGTTGCCAAAGCGGTCGAGCACTTCAATAACAGGCGCGGTGGCCAGAAGTTCGCCTGTTAGTTCGCCGACCGGCTGGGTGCGAATGGCCAGCTTGGCAGGCGCAGCGTGGGTGAGGGTGATGTCTTGCGAGGTAACCGTGATGTCGGCTACCGAGAACGTGATGCGGTACTTTTCGCCTGGGTTGCCAACCAGGTTGAGGTGGTCGAAGGTGACGATACCGTTGTTGGCGGTTGCAGTTTCTCCGGTTAGTACGCTGTCGTTGCCAGTTGTGACTGTGGCAGTAATCACAGTGCTGTTATCGCTGGTGGCGATGTTGTCGAACTGGTCGCGAAGTTCGAGCACCGGCTGGGTGCTTAGGTCGCTGCCGGTGGCCGAGCCTACTGGTTGAGTCTTCACGGTCAACTTGATCGGTGAGTTGTGGGTCACAAAGAAGTTGGCCGAACGCACCGAGGTGAGGCCGTTTGCCTTGAAGTCAAGGCGGTAGTTGGCTAGCGGGGTTCCAACAAACTTGACGCCATCGAAGGTTGCCACACCGGCCACTGCAGTTGCCGTGATGGTTTCGGTTAGATTGCCGGCCGTGCCGGTGGCGATGCTTGCGGTAACCACGGTTGAGTTGTCGCTGGTTACAAGGTTGCCGAACTCATCGAGCACTTCAACCACTGGCTGCGAAGCAAGGGCGTCGCCGGTGGCGGCACCTACAGGCTGTGCCGCGATGGCTAGCTTGGCTGCAGCTGCGTGACTGACAGTGATTACGTTTGAGGTTGCCGATTCAAGCGTGCCCGAAGTAAAGGTGAGCTTGTAATCGGTCCTTTAGAGCCTTGTTGACATTGGCCTCATCGAATGCGTCGCCTTCAACTACTTCAACTTTTGAAATCCATGGGTGGTCTTTTAGCCGAGATGCATTTCGGGCAAGCACGCGAACGCGGTAACCATGAGCCAAGAGTTCGGTGATCATGCGGCCACCTATGTAGCCCGTAGCCCCGGTGACCAAACATAAAGCTGGTTTACCCGACGCGTCTTTTCCTAGCGGTAGGCCGTGCAAAATTTCGCTGGTCATTTAAAAGGCCTCACTCGGTAGGTCTTTAGTGCCGTCTTCAATTGCCCGCATAATCACGTTGACCACATGTTCGGCTGTCATCCCTTGGGGAAAGTTTGGTGCGACACCAGACACGGCTCGGTTCGCTAATCCAGTTTCGGTGTGGCCCGGGCGGGCATCCAACACACGGATGCTGTCGCGCCGCGCCTCTAGCGCTAGCGCCTTGAGCCACGTTGAGTGCGCAGTCTTGCTGGTTACATAGGCTGCCATTCCAGGGAAAACTTTCTCGGCAACTATCCCAGAGATTGATAACACGAAGGGTTCTTTTGCAGATTCAGCGAGGCGCGGCAGTAGGGCGCCAATCAATCTGCTTGGCCCAATGTGATTTACGCAAAGCAATTTGTTTGCCACGGAATTTGGGGTGTCGGCGATAGAACCAAATGCCACCAGCCCGCTGGCCACAGCGATTGCATCAAGTTGCAGGCCCGAATTCAGAATGTAGTTAGTGAGTGTGTCAATCGACTCGTCCGATTCCAGGTTTAGAAGCAGTGCCTGGGTAAGTCCCGCTGGCAGATTTGCAGCGCTTTCGTTTGTGTGGGCAGTTCCGTAAACCTGTGCGCCTGCGGCAACCATCTGTGTGCTGAGTTCGCGTCCAAGCGCGCCGTTTGCGCCTACAACTAGGATTTTCATACCGTTCACGCTCATGTTTGAAGTTTAGGATGAAGAAATGACCACCGTTGTGCTTTGGGCAGATCGCTTCGACGAATGCCGCGACTTTTATCAGGCCATTCTCGACGCCACGCTGGAGCATGAATCCGAAACCTTTGTAGACATCCGCTCCGCCAACAACGCGGTGCTATTGCATCGTGTTCCGGAGGAGTGGGCTAGCGACACTTCGAAGCCCGCCGAACCTCGTGAAGAAAACCCAATCAAGCCGGTCTTTGAGGTTGACAACATCGAGGATGCCCGAGCATCTGTGTCGAGCAGTGCCGGACAGTTATTCGACCCAAGCACCCAGCAGACCTATGGAGCGATGACCTATTGCGATGGCGTTGACCCAGACGGCAACGTGATTCAGGTTTTCGAAACCGCTAAATAGCTAGAAGCTTCTCGAGGTCGCCAAAGACCTCCATTGCGCCAACCAAACCAGTGCCTTCGAGCAGCACCTTGCCGGAGGCATCGGTGTGTTTGATTCGAATGCTGGCATCGAGGGTTTCGTCTACGCGCTGATGCATTTCGGTGCGAATGGGGGCGTGCAACAAACCACCTCTCACACGATCGGCAGAGAGCTCGAGAGTGCCGTCGGGCGATGTCATTCGCCAAGCCACGTGTGTGTCGGTGATGGTGAGTTCGAGTTCTTTCGCTCCGTTGTATGTTGTCCAGCGGTGTAGCTTGCCGCTGTGCTTGAGGCCAACGATGAAGCCTCGAAATGGGCGACCAATCCAAGGGATGATGGCCACTGATGCAATCAGCGATGCGTCGGGCGCAGTGTCGATGTGATTGCTGTGCATCCACACGTATCCCTGCGGGAAAGCCTGACCCCAGTCGGTTTCGATGTAGCCTCGACCGCCGTCGAACTTTGCCGTTTTTCCTTCAACCAGGATGCTTCCGGAGAGATCGTGACCGAACGATGCGATGCCGTGGAAGCACTCCATAAATGGCACAGCGCCAAACCAACCCATGATGCCTGGCGACAGCGGCGTGACTGGCCAGGGGTCTAGCGGGCTGTCGAACGAGATTGTGCCCTTGAGTTGCGGCAGGTCGAGAGTTGCGCCTGCTGCCGAAAAGTGGTTATTGCCGATGCGTACTTCGAAACGATCGGACGCGGCTTCGAAATCTTCGACGGCAAACGTGTGATACCAAGAGCGCCCGGTAGAGCCATTTAGCACTTGAATGAATGCTTCGCTGCGTTTGCCGTCGTCTTGCCCCAAAAAGATTCCTGGGATAACAGCCCAGCGTTGTTTCTGGTCGGCGCTGACTAGCTTTACGTACCAGCCCTCAAAGTAGTTCTTGGTCTTACCTTTGCCGTGATAGGCCTCTGGGTGAAAGATTCCACGAATGAAGTTGATCGGATTTGCCATCTCAGGTGTTCTTTTCTATGAAGCGATTGGTTACGCGCAAGAAATCTTCAGGTGCTTCCTCGTGGGCAAGGTGGCCGGTGTTTGGAACTAGATAGATCGAATGCCCAAGGATGCGCTCGGCAACCTTGAAGGTATCTTCAACCTTCACGATGTTGTCGTGGTCGCCGGTTATTACAAAGGTAGGAATGTCGATGCGCCAGAGGTTATCGCGAACTTCGTTTTTCTGCGAGGCCGTCATAAACCTCCACAACGCGGCCTTCCAAGAGTTGTTTTGCATCGGGGCGGTGTAGCCCGCAACCACATCGTCGGTGAGTTTGGCTTTGTCATAAAAGCTGCTAGTCAGAATCTTCATGCCCGATTTAGCGAAACCCTCGAGAAGCTTTTCGCCTCGCGGCTCCAGTTTTGGTCTGCGCAGGGCTTTGCCCAGCCATCCTGGCACCGGAGGTGTGCGCCAAACGGCTGGCGACTCGAGAATCAAGGCCGACACAACTCCTGGATTTCTGAGCACATACTCGGTTGCCACCAAAGCGCCTGCAGAGTGGCCAACAACGATGACGGGTCGCCCCTTTGCCTTAGCTGCAATGACGGCTCCAAGCAGCTCTACCTGTCCGGCCAGCGAATAGGGGTCGCGCTGTTTGCTGCGCGCAACAACTGGCGTAAAGCCAAAGCCCGGGCGATCGTAGGCAAAAACGTGCCCAAGTTTCGAAAGCTCTTCAGTGACGGTTCGCCAAGAAAAAGTACTGGCACCAAAACCGTGAAGCAAAACAATGAAACGCTTGCCAGAAGGGTTGACTTCTTCGACATTTACTGGGTAACCATTGAGCGTTTCGAGCATGTTGCAAGCCTATGGAGATTATTCGATTGCCGCTAATAGGCTTGTTCTATGTTTACTTTCTTTGGTATTGATTTTCTTTCTGTGCTAGCAGCCACCCTCGTTGCCAATGTGATTGGGGCCGTTTGGTTTGGTCCAAAAACATTCTTCCCGGTCTGGTGGAAGATTCTTGGTAAGTCTCCTGAAGAACAGCCTGGTTCGAGCAACATGGCTTACGTCTTTGGCATGACCTTCCTGGGCGTATTTTCGTCAGTGCTTGGTTTGGCTGTTGTCTTTAACTTTGCCGAGGCAGCGAACGGCCCTATGGATTGGACCGCTGGATTAGCACTAGGAGCCTTCCTTGGTTTGTTCATCGGCGGTGGCGCATCGCTTAGCCACCGAATGTTCGCGGGTCAGGGTTTCAAGATCTGGATGCTCGAAGTTGGCAACGATGTTGTGGCTCTTGCTGCTGCCGGAGCCATCCTCACCCTCTTCTAGTCATGACTGCAGCCGAAATCGACGCCTACCTGGCTACGGTGCCTCAGCCAAAACGAGCCACGCTCGAGGCGCTGCGCCGCAGCATCTTGGCGGTTATTCCGGAGGCGGAGCAATGCATCTCTTACGCGATGCCGGCTTTTAGAGTGCAAGGCAAGGTTCTAGCGGGTTTTGCTGCCTTCAAGAATCACTTGGCCTACCTTCCCCACAGCGGGCAAGTGCTCAAAGAGATTCCCGAACTTTCCAGCTACACGCAAACCATGGGTTCGCTGCACTTCGCCATTGATACGCCTCTGCCAGATGACATCGTGGCCAAGTTGATTGCCGTTCGACGAGCGCAAGCCTTGGGAGAGTAGCGCAAGCGAATGTCGAAGCAGAGGCTCCACGGGCTAGACGCAGCGCGCAGCACCATGGTGTTGCTTGGGGTTATCGTTCATGCCGCAATCGTGCTGCCAGCATTTGCTGAGGTTTCGCATTGGGATCAGCGGGTTCTGGGCGGTGTTTATGCAGTGATTCACCAATTTCGGATGCCGGCGTTTTTCCTGATTTCTGGGCTGTTCTCAGCACAGATCCTAAAAACCGAAGGCGCGCGAGCATATTTGGTGTCGCGATTCAAACGCATCGTTTCGGTCATGGCTACGGCCGGCATCATCATCGCGCCGCTTTTGTATCGCACAGGTTGCACCTGGTGTAGCCCCGATGCTCCGCAGGACTACCTGCACACCGGCTGGATCTACCTTTGGTTTCTTTACTACCTGGCGATAATCTCGCACCTGGCGCTGCTGGCATCGTTGTTGGTTTCGCGGTTGCCGTCGCGCTTCACTGCCACGGTAGCCAAGTTTGTCAATTCGGCATCGTTTAGACCCCACGTGCTGCTTCTGATCGGCCTGCTGATGGCGAGCATCCCCGGCGTGGTTGATTCGAGTGGACAGGTTCGCATCGACATGGGCTTTGTGCCAAATTTGTCGCTCGTTGTGTATTTCTCGGTTTGGTTCTCGGTTGGTTGGTTGATGTATCGACGAGTCGACCGATTGCTGCCAGACCTCACCCGATTCGCCTGGGTAAATGCTTTTATCGGTGGCGCACTTTCGGCCGCCAGCTGGGCTGCATTCACGCAGTGGCAAAGTGTTTGGCAGCCAGGTGTGCAAGTGCTCGCCGTGACATTCGTGACCTTTGCAGTAATAGGGCTCTTCATGCGATACCTGCACTTCGAGAACCCAGTAATTGCCTACCTAAGCAACGCCTCGTATTGGGTTTATCTCTTTCACGCGCCGCTCTTATTTGCGCTCATTGCCACGCTCGCTTCGACGGGTCTCAACATTTACCTAGTCGCGCTGGTTTCGATTGTCGTCACGCTAGCCGTGACCCTAGCGAGTTACCACTGGCTTGTGCGTTCAACGATCATTGGCCGCTATCTCAGTGGGCGTCGTCGTCCGCGACGGGCCGAGTCGCTAGCTGGCAGCAGTGCGGCGAGAACCCAATAACAACACCGACGCCCCGGCTGCTGCCAGGCATAGCACAGCGGCCGTTATCCAAGCTATGTAGTAGTCGCCTTGGGTGTCACGTATTGCGCCGGCAAACCAAGCAGCAATAGCGGCACCAACCATGTGCGACGCAAAAACCCAGCCGTAGATGAGTGGCGACTTTTCGAGGCCAAAATACTTGCGGCAGAGCTCAACAGTGGGCGGCACCGTAGCAATCCAGTCGAGGCCATAGAACACAACAAAGAACAGCATCGGCGGTTGCACCGTTGGGCCGAGAACAAACGGCACCGTAAACAGAGCCAACCCTCGAAGTCCGTAATAAAAAATCAGCAGCAGGGCAGGGTCAAACTTGTCGGTGAGCCAACCGGACGCGATGGTGCCGATGAAGTCAAACACTCCCACTATGGCCAGCAGCCCAGCTGCCATGGTTGTTGGCATGCCGTGGTCGTGTGCCGCCGGAATGAAGTGGGCTCCGATTAGGCCGTTGGTTGTCCAGCCGCATACGAAGAAAGTGCCAGCCAGAATCCAGAAGGGCTTGGTTCGAGCCGCGGTTGCCAGCGCAGAAAGAGAAGTCTTGATGCTTGAAGGCGCCTTGCCCAGTGGGGCCGAACGCTCCCCACCAAATGGCAAAATTCCAACCGACTCGGGGGTGTTCTTGAAAACTAATGCAAACACTGGAATCAGACCGATGGCAAATGCCGTAACAACTAGCGTGCCGGTGCGCCATCCTTGTGAGTCAACCATGCCGCTGATCGCTGGCAAAAACAGAAGTTGCCCGGTGG
>JBBAMO010000002.1:0-17268 GCA_040402495.1 Rhodoluna sp. | reverse complement strand
TTCTGGTCGCAGGGAGGCTACCGCAGCGGCAAACAACAACCTGTATGCGCTCTGGCTTTTGGTTGCAATGGTTGTTGCTATTGGTGTCGGCGGGCCGGCCAGCATGCTCGCTTTTGATTACAGCCGCGCCTATACAGCCAAACAGGAACTTGGATCCGTCAACGGCTTCGTCAACATAGGTGGGTTCCTTGCAAGCTTTACGATGATGGCAATCATCGGGGTAACGCTCGACTTCTTAAATCATGGCCGACCTAGTTCGCAGCTTTACAACCTAGATAATTTCAAAATGGCGGTACCCGCGCACTTTGTTATTACGCTCACCGGATTGTTCTTCTATCTGCGAGAGAAAGCTAGAACGTTGGCCGATGAAGGAATTAAGGAATAATTCGGCCAAAAAGCTGTTTATACATTCAATGCGATTCTGCCGTGATTAGTCCTGGCAAGGTGGCATAATTGAGTTGAACCCATTCATATTCCGCTTTGCGCAATTTGACATGGGTTCTTGTACTGCCCGGATTCGGGAGATCCATTTTGTATGCCGCACCGTGAGAGGTAGAGATGGCTAAGGACAAGGACGAAACTCCTGGCAAGAAGCGCGGTTTTTTCGCGCGCATGATCACACCTGAACGCGGCACAACCTCAGACGTAAAAAGTGTTACACCCTCATCGAAAGAACCCAAAGTCATTTCCACTAAAGCTCCAGCAAAAGCCGCCAAGTCCGTTCCAGCAAAAAAGGTTGAGGCATCTGTCGAACCTAAGGCTCCAAAGGTGGCATTGAAGCCAACCTCAAAGTCCGCATCCAGTGCCGCTGCCAAGCCGGCTGCAAAGGCTCCAGCCAATGCAGTCGCGAAGCCGGTTGAAAAGCCAGTCACCAAGGCTGCCGCTAGAACTACGGCAAAGCCTGCTACCAAGCCAGTCGTACAGGCTAAAGCTAAGGCCCCAGCCAAGGTAGCAAATGCCAAAGCAGCTAAGCCAGTGGTCGAAAAGCCAGCAACCAAGACCGCGGCAAAACCAGCAACCAAGACTGCCGCTAAAAGCACAGGACCTGCCGTTAAGGCCAAGCCTGCTAAGGCTTCGAAGCTGCCTAAGGGTGCCATTGATGAAGACGACGAAGAATTCGAAGATGACGAAGAGCTCGAGGCTGTTGGCGACATCGTTGCTGATGCTGTAGCGATTGTTGACCTTGGTGAAGTTGCCGAGGTTGAGGCGCACGAAGAAGAGCACGTTGACGACCCGGATGCCAAAGAAAAAGAAAAGGCACTTGAAGCAAGCGGCGGATTTGTTATTAGTCACTCAGACGAAGACGAAATCCCTGTTCAGACCACCACCATCACCGGCGCTACAGCAGACCCGGTTAAGGATTACCTAAAGCAGATCGGTAAGGTCGCGCTGCTTAACGCCGAACTCGAAGTTGAGTTGGCTAAGCGTATTGAAGCTGGACTTTTTGCTGAAGAAAAGATTGCAACCGAGAAAAAGCTCTCGGCAGAGATGGCTCGCGACCTGAAGTGGGTCGTCAAAGACGGCCAGCGCGCAAAGTCGCACCTTCTTGAGGCTAACCTTCGCCTAGTTGTCTCGCTGGCCAAGCGCTACACCGGTCGCGGCATGCAGTTCCTCGACCTTATTCAAGAGGGAAACCTTGGTCTAATCCGTGCGGTTGAAAAGTTCGATTACACCAAGGGTTACAAGTTCTCTACTTACGCAACTTGGTGGATTCGCCAGGCAATCACCCGAGCCATGGCCGACCAGGCACGCACGATTCGTATTCCAGTCCACATGGTTGAAGTCATTAACAAACTGGCTCGTGTCCAGCGCCAATTGCTGCAAGACCTAGGACGCGAACCGACCCCTGAAGAACTCGCAAGAGAACTAGACATGACGCCTGAAAAGGTTGTTGAGGTTCAGAAGTATGGTCGCGAGCCAATCTCGCTATCCACACCTCTTGGCGAAGACGGCGACTCCGAGTTCGGAGACCTCATCGAAGACACCGAGGCGGCTGTTCCTGCCGATGTGGTAATCATGGGCAACTTCAAGCGTGAACTAGAGCGCATCCTTGAGGGTCTGCCAGCTCGAGAAGCTGCTGTAATCAGAAGCCGTTACGGTTTGGTAAACGGTGTGCAGATGACTCTCGATCAAATTGGCGAGGAGTTCCACCTAACTCGCGAGCGAATTCGTCAGATTGAGCAAAAGGCAATGTCAAAGTTGCGCCACCCATCTCGTGCGCAAGCACTGCGCGATTTCATTAACTAAACGAATCAGCCATGAAGTATCTACCTGCGATTCTCGTTGGTAGGTTGGTGCGTTTTGCAGTTCGTTTGGTTAGAAAAGGTGGGGGATCTGCCCTTCCCGGACTTATCCTCAGCAAAATAGCGCCTGGGCTTCTCGCGTCAACGCTATCTAGATTCAAAGACGGCTTGATCGTAGTTACGGGTTCGGCCGGTAAATCAACCACCACAAAGATGCTCGTCGGTATCGTTAGAGCTCATGGAAAAAATGTCTTCACAAATCCGTCAACAGCAAACATCTTGCAGGGTTTCTACTCTTCGATAGTGGAACAGTCCAATCTGTTCGGCAACATCCCGGGTGATGTAGCGATACTTGAAATGGACGAAGGTCACGCCGAACTTTTGACACGAAAGATCAGCCCCCGCCAGGTGACAGTGTTGAACGTGATGGAGGATCAACTAGACCGTTTCGTCGATCCGGCTTTTGTCCGCGACACTCTTGCAAAGGTTGCCTTTAGAGCACGCGAGGCGGTGATCCTGAATGCTGACGATCAGAACATGCTGATTCTCAACGAACAAGAACCATCACTCATCGGGCTTTCTTGGTTTGGATTATCAGGTGAAGTTCTTAAAACTCAGCGCCATGGTCTCGGAACTGCTCCAACATTTGTTGAGGAAATCAAAAGGCCAACTGTAAACAGTGAGGTCGTCTCTGTGGATGGCAACCGGATTGTCATCCGCGAAGCTAGCCAACACAGTGTTGAGCTTCCTAGTCGAGGCCTACATTTTGCCGTCGATGCCGTCGCAGCGTTTGAGAGCGCAAGACGTTATCTCTCAAATTTCGATCCCGAACTAGCTGCAAAATCCATTTCTCAGATGCCTCCAGTTTTCGCTAGAGGACAAATCGCTCAGGTTAACGGCGAAGACGTGGAGTTCATCCTTGTTCAAAACCCGGGCAGCATGCAGTTGAACCTTGACAATCTGACCACAAAGCCGGAGCAAATCATGTTTGCTATCGGTCGAGATGTTCACGACCCTTCGTGGTTGTGGACAGTCGATTATTCGGGACTCTCGCACGCCGACATCGTGGCCGGTTTTAACGCCGCTGAGGCAGCCTTGGTGCTCGCTTACAACGATGTGCCAATCGGAAGCGTTGTCTACGACCTCGATGATGCCCTTCAAGCATTCTTTTCCATGCCCAAGCCAAAGAATGGTTACAAGACCGTGGTTTTTAGCGCCGACGCGATGCGCCGCATGCGTAGAACACTAGGCTTTTGGTCTCCCGAGGAGGATGTTGCGTGACAGCTGTTATTCGGCTTTTTCCTAGCCGCCTCAACCTGAACGGCGATCAGGCAAACGCCCTGGTTTTGCAACAGCGTGCTGCTTGGGCAGGGTTGAACATCGATGTAATCGACCACGAAGACGTTTCTACGCTCGAGCCAATAACGACTCGCGTGCAAGAGGGAGGAGAACCTTTGGTTGTTATACTCGGCCACGGATCGCGTGCCGCCATGGCTTCCATCGCGCACTTGAAGAGTCAGATTGAAAACTTCTTGGCTCTTTGCAAAGAAAAGTCGCACGCGGTGCTTGTTATAGGAAGTTCGACTGAATGGTTGCTCGAGCACTCCAAAACTGAGCGTGTATCAGAGTTTTGGTCGGGTTTCATTAGGTACGAAGGTAGCGAATTCGAAGTCTTCGGGTACTTGAATTCAGAGGCAAGCCTTGACGCTGTTTGGGTTGACGGCAGCCTTTTGTACACGTTGCTGCACGGGCCGGTGCTGGCTAAATCATCAGGATTGGCCGATTACCTAATTTCGAGGTTGACCGGAAAAGATACAAAATCAGCTAAAACTGATGAGATTTTGAATTACGAACTCGCGGCCATTAGGACTGCACGCGGCCAATAAAAAACAGTTCGCTTAGCGAACTAGTAGTTTGTCGCTCTCGTCGTGCCAATTGATGGTTACCGGCTCGAGAGCAGCCTTGTTTAGGGTTGCGTGGTGCAGGCAGAACAATAGCTCTCCGTATTTGAGCGTTGCACGAACGTAAGCCTGCGCGCCGCATGAGTCGCAACGATCGTGAGCACTAAGCGATGCCCCTTCGGTAGCTTGGGTGTCGCCCTGCTGATCGGCTGATTCGATGTTCTGTGTCTCGGTTTCCATATGTTTATCTCAACACAGGCTTGGGACATTTTGTTTCATATGTGACCCGATTTCGCTATCTGCGAAGAGTTTCTTGCGGCTACCCGTGTCTGAACGGCTGTGGCAACGTATTCGGAATAGCATTTTGAAGTGCCAAATACCGATTACTCCGCCCGACACCTCTCCGTTCTAGAAGGACTAGAGGCTGTTCGGAAACGCCCTGGCATGTATATCGGAAGCACGGACAGCCGCGGTTTGATGCACTGCCTTTGGGAGATCATCGACAACTCCGTTGACGAAGCTCTCGCCGGTCACGGTAAAGAAATCGGCATCACGCTGCACGCGGATGGTTCTGTGGGTGTTCAAGATAAGGCCCGTGGCATCCCCGTAGACGTAGAGCCCAAAACTGGTTTGACCGGTGTTGAGGTGGTCTTCACCAAACTCCACGCCGGCGGAAAGTTTGGTTCCGGTTCTTATGCTGCATCTGGTGGTCTTCACGGTGTTGGAGCGTCTGTTGTAAATGCCCTGAGCGCACGCCTCGATGTAGAAGTTGACCGCGACGGAAAAACCTATTCGATGTCGTTTCGTCGAGGCGAGCCTGGAATCTTTGATGACTCAAGTGGTGTCTCGGTAAATAGCCCGTTCAAGCCATTTGAGGACGAAAGCGTTCTTGCAGTTAGCGGCAAGGTCGCCAAGGGTGTAACCGGTACTCGCGTTCGTTATTGGTCGGACCCTCAGATCTTTATCAAGGATGCTCACTTCGCGCTTGAAGAGCTGCTTTCCCGAGCACGCCAGACTGCGTTCCTAGTTCCAGGGCTCGAGTTGGCAATTCAAGACGAACGAACCGAAGAGAAGGCCAGCCACAGGTTTAAGTTTGATGGCGGCATCACAGAGTTCGTTGATTACCTTGCTAAGGATGCTCCGCTGACATCGACTTGGCGACTTGCCGGCAACGCAAGCTTCATTGAGACCGTCCCTGTTCTGAACGATAGCGGCAACATGGAATCTCGAGAGGTAGAGCGCGATTGTCAGGTAGAGGTCGCCGTCCGTTGGGGCACGGGCTATGAAACCGAGATCAAATCTTTTGTAAACATCATTGCAACACCTAAGGGTGGAACTCACATCGCTGGTTTCGATCAGGCGCTGATGAAGGCCATCCGAGCTCAGGTTGACGCTAATTCACGCAAATTGAAACTCGGCAACGATAAGCTCGAAAAAGAAGACATCATGGCAGGGCTTACTGCCGTTGTGACCGTAAGGCTTGCGGAGCCACAGTTTGAGGGTCAGACCAAAGAAGTTCTTGGCACACCGGCGGTGCGAAACATCGTTGCCAATGTTGTGACCAAGGCCTTGAATGAACGCCTAACCAGCACCAAGCGCGACGATAAAGCGCAGTCCGCTCTCCTGCTTGAAAAGGTCGTAGCCGAGATGAAGTCTCGCATTAGCGCGAGAACTCACAAAGAGACTCAAAGGCGCAAGAATGCCCTGGAAACGTCTTCGTTGCCAACAAAATTGGTCGATTGCCGTACACAGGAAACCGACGTAAGCGAACTGTTCATTGTTGAGGGTGACTCTGCTCTTGGAACCGCCAAGCTCGCTCGCGACAGCGAATACCAGGCGCTGCTTCCGATTAGAGGAAAGATTCTCAACGTTCAAAAGGCGTCCGTGAGCGACATGCTCTCGAACACCGAATGTGCCTCAATCATCCAAGTAATTGGTGCGGGATCCGGAAGATCATTCGATCTTGAAACCGCGCGTTACGGCAAGGTGATTCTTATGAGCGACGCCGATGTGGATGGCGCTCACATTCGCACACTCTTGCTAACTCTCTTCTTCCGCTACATGCGCCCTCTGGTCGAGGCTGGACGTGTTTTTGCAGCTGTACCGCCACTTCATCGGGTGGTTATAGTGAATGCCGGCACTAAGGCAAACGAGACCGTTTACACCTACTCTCAGGCTGAGCTCGAATCTCTTCTCGCCAAACTGAAGTCGCAGGGAAAGCGTTACCAGGAGCCGATTCAGCGTTACAAGGGTCTTGGAGAGATGGATGCCGACCAGCTAGCTGAAACCACCATGGACCGCAATGTTCGAGCTCTTAGAAGAGTCCGTGTGGAAGACGCAGAAGCAGCCGAACGCATGTTTGAACTTCTGATGGGCAACGATGTTGCACCACGCCGAGAATTCATTATCGATAACGCCGACGACTTCGACATAGAGCGCGTAGATGCCTAGCATTAACTCATAGCTCGGTAACTAAAGTGTTCCGACGCCACCAATTGAAGCCTGAAGTGCGGTACCGCTGGCGTCTCGTTTAGCTTCTGTCGGCAGTTCAAGAGGCTTTCCATCTGTCGCGAGTCCCGCAACCGCCCCTTGTGTAACGGCAGCAAAATATAGTTGGTCTTCATTGCGCAGCAGCTTGTGCCCCCGAACACCACCCGTTGCTCTACCCTTCATCGGAAATTCTGTGGCCTTGGAAAGCTTTACAGATCCCGCATCCGTGCCAACTAGTGCCGTGGAGGAGTTAGCTGCCGTCACGACTGTCGCGTTGTTCTCATCGGTGATCTGCCCAAAGAAGATTGCCTTATTGCCGTCTGAGAGGTTAATTCCGGCCACTCCAGATGCTGCGCGGCCTTGAGCTCTGACGACCTTGCCGTCGAAACGCAAAACCTGCGCATCTGATGTCACGAAAAGTAGTTGAGCGGACTCTTCAGCCACGCACCCGCCCACAATCTCGTCGCCTTCCTTTAGAGCGATAATTTCGAATTCGTCTTTGGATGGGTAGTCGGCAATAACGCGCTTCACTGTGCCGAGGGCTGTACCAACAACGAGCTCGTTGGTTTCCGCGATCTCGAATACTGAAACCAGGCGCTCTGTCTTTGCTAAGCCAAAGAACGCGTGTGCGCTCACGGCAGCTCCTGCATCAAAAAGTTCTCCTGTGGGTGGAACATCTCCGACGTGCACTCGAACGACGCGACCTGAGCTAGCTAACGCCCCAATGTCGCTTCGAGTAGTGGTTGCGAACTTGATTTGAATGGCATCGTGTTTCTTTCGCTTAGCTGGCGGATCGTTGGACGCATCGCTGTGGTGTCGACCGATCAAACCAGAAGCGGTAAGAACAACTGTGGTTGCGGTGTCTGCCATCTCTGCCGACACGGATGCCGCCTTGGCGTTTGTCATCGGTTTCACTTCTTCAACGTCACGAATAAGAGTGGTTCGCCTAGCATCGCCGTGTTTTTCTGCCACTTCTGCAAGTTCTGTCGAGACTAACTCGCGCAGGACCGACTCATTGCTCAAAATGTGCTCCAAAGCAACAATTTCAGCCGCAAGCTGGCTCTTCTCGGCCTCGAGCTCGATCTTGGAGAACTTAGTGAGTCTGCGAAGTCGCAACTCCAGAATGTACTCGGCTTGGATCTCACTTAGCGAGAAAACATTCATCAGTTTCTGTCTTGCCTCATCGACTTCATCTGAGGAGCGAATTACCTGGATGACTTCGTCGATTGAAAGTATTGCAACCAGCAAACCTTCAACTAGGTGCAGACGCGCTTGCTTTTTGCCAAGGCGATTAGCGCTGCGGCGGCGGGTAACCAAAATGCGGTGTGCGAGGTAAACGCCCAATAGATCGCGAAGACCTAGCGTCTGTGGACGTCCGTTCACTAGTGACACGTTATTAATACCGAATGAGTCCTCAAGCGGCGTGAATCGATAGAGAAGGTCAAGAACAACTTGAGGGTCGAAGCCGGTCTTTAGCTCGATAACAAGGCGAAGACCATTTGTGCGGTCGGTCAGGTCGGTCACATCGGCGATGCCTTGCAACTTTTTGTTGTTGACACCCTCCTTGATTTTTTCGATAAGTTTTTCTGGCCCCACCAGGTATGGAAGCTCGGTAATCACGAGACCCATCTTGCGGGGCGAAACACTCTCTACAGCAACACGGGCTCGTGTCTTGAAAGAGCCGCGACCGGTTTCGTATGCATCTACAACGCCGTCCAATCCCATGATGATTCCGCCAGTAGGCAAGTCTGGACCCGGAACGAACTTCATGAGTTGAGCAGTGTTTGCCTCCGGGTGCTCAAGCAGGTGTCGTGCAGCGTTGATAACCTCGCGCATGTTGTGGGGAGGCATATTCGTTGCCATTCCGACCGCGATACCGGAGGAGCCATTAACCAGCAGATTAGGAAACGCCGCTGGCAAGACTTCAGGCTCGCTCAATTGGGCGTCGTAGTTTGGTTTGAAATCTACAACGTCCTCGTCGAGACCCTCGTTCATCAAGAGGGATGCCGTGGAGAGTCGTGTCTCTGTGTAACGAGCCGCCGCTGGGCCATCGTCTAGAGAACCAAAGTTTCCGTGGCCGTCAATAAGTGGCACTCGCAAAGTGAAAGATTGTGCCATTCGGACCATGGCATCGTAAATCGCACCATCGCCGTGAGGGTGCAGCTTGCCCATAACTTCGCCCGAAACACGAGCTGACTTAACGTGACCGCGATCTGGGCGCAACCCCATCTCACCCATTTGATAAATGATGCGGCGATGCACCGGTTTCAAACCATCTCTAGCGTCAGGAAGTGCTCTGGCGTAGATAACCGAGTAGGAGTACTCCAAAAAGGAGTCCTGCATTTCGCTCGTTAAATCAATATCAACGATGCGTTCTTCGGGGTGAGTTTCTGCTGACATGGGTCTTTCGCGTGGGGCTATGGCAAACTGTGAAGGATGACGAGTTCCAAGATACCTGCAGCCCCCAGCGATGTCGGGAGGCTGAGCGATGTGTTTATATCGGCCTTCGGAGCGATTTACGATCACACCGATAAAGCGGTAAACAGGCTCAATCTACCCAAGTTGAAGTCGGCAGTAGTGGTTCTTATCGATGGCTTGGGCACTCAAAATTTAGAGTCGCGTATTGGGCACGCAAGCGCATTAGGTGCTCTTCTAAAGTCTCAACCGAAATCAAGCATTCGATGCGAATTCCCCAGCACGACCGTTGTCAGCCTCGCCGGCTTTGCCACGGGGGAGCGATCAGGTTTGCATCGCTTGGTTGGGTATAACGTGTCTAATAATGACCGCAGCGGCTTGGTGAATCTTCTGAGTGGCTGGGAGCAATCCTCCCAGTCCGTCGCTGGCTGGAAGTCGATTGACACTATTTCCGAAACTTTCAAAAGCGCGTCAGTTCAGATTCACGTGGTTTCGCAGGAGGGTTACCGTCATTCCGGCTTCACGCAGCTAACCATGCCACAAGCTATTTACCACGGTGAGGATCAAATTGAAGCCCGCGTCGAGAGAGCCCATCAAATAGCCTCCCAACCTGGCAACCTCGTTTACCTTTACATTCCAGAATTGGATCAAATTGGGCACATGCACGGCAGCGAGTCTTCCACATGGAGTGAAGCTCTCGAAATGGTCGATGCGGCACTAATTCCCTTGCTTCGTTCGCAAAAGACAGCGGTTTTGGTTACGGCCGACCACGGAATGGTTGATGTGCCGATCGGCAACCAGATTCATCTCGAAACTTTGCGCTGCCTTCAGGGAGTTGATTTCTTGGCTGGTGGCGATACTCGTTCGGCTTATGTCTATACCGACACCGATGTTCGCGACGCGCTCCAAGAGGAACTTGGTGATGACGTCTGGGTTGTTCACTGGGAGGACCTAGTCACTGCGGGGTACGTTCTGCAACCGGAAGTTATTGATCACCGCCACCCGAGCATCGTGATTCTTGCTAAAAAGAACGTCACTCTCTACGACCGAAGAACTTGCAAACCTCGTTCGCTACAAATGCTCGGACATCACGGTTCCATCACCGATGCAGAGATGCGAGTGCCCTTGCTTCGTGCAGGCACGCTTCAAATCAATTGACTGGTGCTAATCGTCGGCTTTTGTGCCGAAGACGATCTCGTCCCACGATGGCATCGATGCTCGCGATTTCTTAGGCGAAACTTCTGCCGGGCCGGATTCCTCTAAGGCTGCCTCTACCGGTTCTTCCGGCTCGGCTTCAACAGATTCTGAGTCATCGACCTCTGTCGCAATGACGTCGAAGTTCTCTGTTGGTTCAGGTAGGTCGTCTACAACATCAAGTTTGAATGTCTCTTGTTCTAGCTCAAATTCCGCGGGCTCTTCCAACGCGATGTCGCCATCTTCACCTACTGGGGTCTCTTCAATAGCTTCAGACTGCGACTCGCGGCGTTTGCGCATCTCATCAAGAAGATTTGTTGTATTTGCAGCAGCTGGCTCGCTGTCTGCAACCACGCTAGTCGTGTGCGATTCGTTGGCTACCGCAGTGGTAGAAGAGTCTTCAACTTTTCTAAAAGCGGCCGGCGCGGATCCAGATCCATATGATGATGATCCCGTTCCCGCAGCTTTATCTGGAATGGAGTTCAAAGATCGGAGCTTTGCGATTGGCCCATCTAGCGTTTCGCTATTTGATAGGGCTATGGCTGCCTCGTTTTCAGGCGCAAGATGAAACCTTCTTGGTTCGTAATGCCAAACGGACTGGGCGCGGTGGCCAGAAATCGTGTAGTTGCATTCGAGTTGCCAGGTGCCGCCGGCTATTCTTTTGCTGGTCCAAGAAATCTCTTGCGCAGAATTCGCTGTCAATCGTTCCTGAATGAGCTCGCCGAACTCAACCTGAGTAGGGTCGTTGAATCGGTCTCCGGCAATCGTGATGCGGATAGCCAGTGCGCTGGCGATAACGTGATTTAGTTCGTCTAAAACCGGTTGAGCAAACTTGGTTATGAAGTCTTCGTTTACACCAGACGTGGAAACTATTTCTGAAATCGTTTCTCCCGAGCGGATGCGATCCTGAATCTCGCGCGGCGTGAGCGCAAGACTGCTGGTTGCGTTGATTGCCGCGTTGCGAACCGCACTTCTTACTTGCTCATCAATCGGCAATCGCAGCTTCTCGCCATCTAGCGCCTCAAGTGTGACAGCACCGTCCTCAACACCAACTAATCGCAACTCGCGCATTCGTTACCTCACAATCTGATGCAAGTTTGGCACTAAGCATCAGATTCGCTCGTTATCTATTGCGGTGTGCCGAAACGGGAACAATGACGGTGTTTTTTTGGTTTATTGCCCGTGAGCGTGTTTGTGTTTGATTTTCCGAAGAAAATAAGTGAGACTATGCGCGATTTGATACACCAAACCAGAAAGGCTGGCTAATGGCCACCGATTATGACGCACCAAGAAAGAACGACGACGACACAGAGTCGATCGAGGCTATCAAGGAGCGAATCCCCGAGAAAGTAGCCGGCTCTCCGGACATTGACGAACCGGACAGTATTGATGGTTTTCCGGGCATCGAAGCCGTTCCAGAAGATTTGGACGTCATCGTAATCCCAGCAATGGACGACGAGTTCACCTGCTCTGAGTGCTTCATTGTGAAACACCACTCACTTTTGAGTCGTAAGAAGAAGACCGGACCGGTCTGCTCGGAGTGCGACAGCTAAAACTAAAGATTTAATCGGAGGCCGTGTCTTGATAGACGCGGCTTTCTACTTTGTTAGGGCAGCTTTGAGATTTTTAGGATCTCTAGTCGACACCAACCAGTAAGGAGTGGCGTCAGCTTCGTCTATCACTTGAAGTTTGAGCATTTGCGGAACGGATGGCTGAAAAACTCTAAAAGACCTTGCATCTAATGATGGTCCGCGTTCGTTTCTTACTTGTTGCTTCTCGATTAGTTCAATTGCGCCGATGTGCTTCGAGTCGATGGTGGCTGAGTTCACGTGCAGGTGGATACGCCCCTCAGTTTTGGAGACGCGAATTTTGGGTGAAAGAGCGAGTAATGCGATCAGGCAAATTACGAACGCAAACGAGCCTGCCAACGTGGCTAAGACAAAATCCGTGAAGGGCGTCACTACTAGTGCAACAGCAGGGGCAATAAGCGCAATCGGAAGCGACGCAATTAGAGAGGGCCACACCGTCTCGCGGTAGAGGACTTCATCAGGTGTTTGGGTCGAGTTGCTCACAACATTAGATTACGCTCTTCACATGACCAATGAAGTACCCGTGCTCATCGTTTGCTCGCCCGAGTTCGTTCCGGTTTACGCAAAACCTGGCGACGCAGGAGCCGATCTTCGATCAGTCGAGAAACTTACTCTGAAGGCTGGTGCGCGTGCTCTCGTGCGCACCGGAGTCTCCATTGCGCTTCCTGATGGGTATGTAGCGCTGATTCACCCGAGGTCAGGTTTGGCCGCCAAGAATGGCGTAACTGTGCTGAACACTCCAGGAACCGTGGATGCGGGCTACCGCGGCGAAATCATGGTTACCCTTTACAACACCGACTCGAGCGATTTTGAGATTGAGGTTGGCGATCGCATTGCACAGCTGCTCATTCAAGAGGTTTCAAAGGCAAAGTTTGTTGTTGTTGAGCGCTTACCAGACAGTTTTAGAGGCGAACAAGGCTTCGGTTCGACGGGAGCTAAGTAGATGAACGATACAGAACTCGGGCAGTTGAAGACCGGGCCGTTCGATTCAACCGAAGTCGAGATAAACGAGAGCTACATCGATTTCGGCTCCATTCTCGTGCCAAAGTCTGTTCCAGACATGACTGTAAGAGTTGAAGTCGAAGAGACAACCGGGCGACTCGTTGCTGTGTCACTCGAACTTGAAAACTCACTTCTACAGATTTCGGCATTTGCAGCCCCGAAGACGGCGCCAATTTGGCATGAAGTTGCTGAGCAACTATTGGATTCGCTGAGCAGTCAGGGTGTAGAGTCAACGCGCTCAGAGGGGGCCTTTGGCGTATGCATCCTGGCGACCATGAACAACGAAGACAGCCAGCAACCGACAAGGAATTTGAAGTTTTTCGGTGCAGATGGCCCACGTTGGTTCTTGCGTGGAATCCTTAGCGGACAGGCGTTGGTAGATCAGGCAACAGCGGTTGTTTTGGACAACGTATTTCGCCAGATTGTTGTCAATAGAGGTTCGGAACCACTGCCACCTCGTGAGCTCCTGCCTCTGACCATGCCAGCTGGCAATGTTGCTCCACCGCGGAGTGTTTAATGTCCCAGCAAGATTTTGCGGCCAAATGGCTTGGCCTAGAGAAAGACTCCGAAGGCGAGTATGTGCTCACAGCCAAATCTGTGATCACAAGCATCGGAGGTAAGTGGGGGCTTTTAGAGAGCGCCATTCCACCGATGTCGTTCTCGCTTAGTTATGGGGCCTATAAGAATGTTTACCTTTCAGTTGGTATTGCGCTCTCACTTACCCTTCTCGTTGCTATTGGTCAGATCATTCGCAAGAGACCGGTGATGAACGCGCTTGCTTCCTTTCTTGGTGTTGGTCTAGCTGCTTGGCTAGCAACCAGCGGGGGAGCGAATGGCGCTTCTGCAAGGGATTTTTTTTTGAAGGATTTTGCCGTTAATGGTCTTTGGATTATCGGCTTATTGGTCTCTATTGCGGTTGGCAGACCAGCCTTTGGGTTCTTAGCTCACGCTCTGAGTGATGTTCCTGACGATTGGCGAAGTGTTGCTCGAATCCGCTTCAGGATGAGCCTCATGACACTGTTTTGGGTGGTGCTTTTCGCCACTAGATTGCTTGTGCAACTGCCGCTTTACCTTGCAAACGACGTCGTAATGCTTGGCTACGTTAAAACTGCCTTAGGGCTTCCATTTTTTGCGCTTTGGATTACGCTTTCCTGGCTATTCGTCACAAAGCCCTCTAAGCGACGCGGGTAATGGTATTTTTGTTACGAACACTGTAATCAAGGGAGTCACGTGTCAAAGGTAAACAGCTTCGGGGCCGCCGATTTTCTCAACGTCAAGGGAAAGCAGTACCGTTATTTTCGCCTAGACAGCGTGAATGCAAACAACCTTCCATACAGCCTCAAGATTCTGCTTGAAAACCTACTCAGAACCGAAGACGGCGCGAACATCACCGCCGATCACGTCAACGCTTTAGCAAACTGGAACCCATCTGACGAGCCAGATACAGAAATTCAATTCACTCCAGCACGCGTGATTATGCAGGACTTCACGGGCGTGCCGTGCATCGTAGACCTAGCCACCATGCGAGAGGCCGTGTCGGCACTCGGGGGAGACCCACGCAAAATCAATCCTCTTGCTCCCGCTGAAATGGTTATCGACCACTCTGTCGTAATCGATGTGGCAGGTCGCGCGGATGCGTTTGAGCGCAACGTAGAACTTGAATATCAGCGCAATGGTGAGCGCTATCAGTTCTTGCGCTGGGGGCAGACGGCCTTCGATGACTTTAAGGTAGTGCCACCAGGTACCGGTATTGTTCACCAGGTCAATATTGAATATCTTGCCCGCACCGTTATGACTCGCACGGTAAATGGAGAGCTCCAGGCTTATCCGGATTCATGCGTGGGCACGGACTCCCACACCACCATGATTAATGGTCTAGGAGTTTTGGGCTGGGGTGTTGGCGGCATTGAGGCCGAGGCAGCGATGCTGGGTCAGCCTGTTTCAATGCTCATTCCTAAGGTTGTTGGCTTCAAGCTGACCGGCAAGATTCCAACCGGGGCAACCGCAACCGACGTGGTTCTAACCATTACCGAGATGCTTCGTAAGCACGGTGTGGTTGGCAAGTTCGTTGAGTTCTACGGCGCAGGCGTTACCTCCGTGCCACTTGCTAACCGAGCAACCATCGGAAACATGAGCCCCGAGTTTGGTTCAACCGTGGCAATTTTCCCTATTGACTCGGTCACCCTCGACTACCTTCGTGCTACCGGAAGATCAGAAGATGAAATCGACTTAGTTGAGGCCTACACCAAGGCTCAAGGTCTTTGGCACGACCCAAGCATCGAACCAAAGTACAGCGAGTATCTAGAGCTCGATTTGTCAACAGTTGTTCCTTCAATTGCTGGCCCCAAGCGCCCGCAAGACCGCATCGAGCTTTCCAAGGCAAAAGAGAGCTTTGCTCAGGTGCTGCCGAGCTACAGTGCCCAGACTTCAAAGCCAACTGAGGTGGCAGGAGCCGGCTACTCAATCGACAACGGTTTCGTGTCTATTGCATCAATTACCTCTTGCACCAACACCAGTAACCCATCCGTGATGCTCGCCGCTGGCCTCCTTGCCCGCAAGGCAGTAGCCAAGGGTTTGAAATCTAAGCCTTGGGTAAAGACTTCTCTTGCTCCTGGGTCCAAGGTTGTGACTTCTTACTACGAGAAGGCTGGGCTAACCGACGATCTTGACGCCCTAGGTTTCAACCTTGTTGGCTATGGCTGCGCAACCTGCATCGGCAACAGCGGGCCGCTCGACGAAAACATCTCGAACGCCATCAACGAGAATGACCTCGCTGTAACGGCAGTGCTCTCCGGAAACCGCAACTTTGAGGGACGCATCAATCCAGACGTCAAGATGAACTACCTGGCATCGCCGCCGCTGGTAATCGCTTACGCCTTGGCTGGGACCATGGACTTCGACTTCGAGACTCAATCGCTTGGTACAGGTCTCGATGGTGAGCAAGTGTTCTTGCGCGACATTTGGCCGACCCCCGACGAAGTTCAGTCGACGATTGATTCATCAATCAACAGCGGCATGTTTGAAACTCAGTACGCTGGCGTTTTCGACGGCGACTCGCGTTGGCAGTCGCTTCCAACTCCGGTTGGTGATGTTTTCGAGTGGGATAGCAAGAGCACCTATGTGCGCAAGCCGCCTTACTTCGAAGGCATGACTATGCAGACCACTCCGGTCTCAGACATCTCTTCGGCACGCGTCTTGGCGCTGCTCGGTGACTCTGTAACCACAGACCACATCAGTCCTGCTGGTTCGATTAAGGCCGATTCACCTGCCGGAAAGTACCTTGTTGAAAACGGCGTTACTCGCGCCGACTTCAACTCCTACGGCTCTCGACGCGGAAACCATGAAGTCATGATTCGAGGCACCTTCGCAAACATTCGCCTCAAGAACATGCTTCTCGATGGCGTTGAAGGTGGATTCACTCGCGACTTCACCATTCAGGATGGTCCGCAGGCTTTCATCTACGATGCTTCGCAGAACTACCAGAGCAATAACACACCTCTGGTGATTCTTGCCGGCAAAGAGTACGGATCAGGTTCGTCTCGCGACTGGGCCGCTAAGGGCACCAGCCTGCTAGGTGTCAAAGCCGTGATTACAGAATCGTTCGAGCGTATTCACCGTAGCAACCTCATCGGAATGGGTGTGCTACCGCTTCAGTTCCCTGTAGGGGCAACGGCAGCATCGTTGGGTCTCGATGGCACTGAGTCGTTCGACATCGTGGGTGTAACCGAGCTAAACGAAGGTCGCACGCCAAAGACGGTTCGAGTCATTGCTTCGCCAACCTCACACTCTGCCGCTGGCAAAACAGCGATTGAGTTTGATGCAGTTGTTCGCATCGACACACCTGGTGAGGCCGACTACTTCCGCAATGGTGGCATTTTGCAGTACGTTCTGCGCAGCCTAGTGACTCAGGAATAGCCCCTACACCGTTTGGGTTGGCATCATCATGAGCTTATTGGCGAGCATTAAAGGTCCTAGAGACCTCGACTCGCTCAACCTCAAACAGGTCAACGAGCTTTGCGCTGAAATTCGCGAACACCTTGTGCACTCGGTCGCCAAAACCGGCGGCCACCTCGGCCCGAATCTTGGAGTCGTAGAGACCACGGTAGCCATCCACCGAGTTTTCGACTCACCAAACGACCCAATCATCTTCGACACTGGACATCAGTCCTACGTTCACAAGCTTCTAACTGGACGTCAAGATTTTTCTCGACTGCGTCAAAAGGACGGTATTGCTGGCTATCCGCAGCGTTCCGAATCGATTCACGACGTCGTTGAGTCTTCACACGCTTCGTCTTCGCTTTCGTGGGCCGACGGTATCGCTCAAGCCTTCAAAGCAACAGGTCAAGACGATCGCTATGTAATAGCCATGGTCGGAGACGGCAGAGGGGCCAGGAATGATCGAAACATCTATGCCGCGCTGCACTGCCGCTCTCA
>JBBAMO010000001.1:0-21545 GCA_040402495.1 Rhodoluna sp. | reverse complement strand
GCTCTTAGACGTGAAAATCTCTACGACGTCGCCAGAGACGAGCTCAGTTTCGAGAGGCACCAGGCGGCCGTTTACTTTTGCGCCCATTGTACGGTGTCCAACATCGGTGTGAACTGCATAGGCGAAATCCACCGGAGTTGCCTGGCCGGAGAGTCCGATAACCTTGCCCTTCGGTGTGAAAACATAAACCTCTTTAGCACCGATTTCGTAGCGCAGCGAATCAAGAAACTCTCGAGGGTCCTGCGTATCTGCTTGCCAATCTGTCAGGTGCTTGACCCAAACGAGGTCTTCTTCGTTACCTTCAGACTTGCCGGCCTGTTCCTTGTATTTCCAGTGCGCAGCAACACCGTATTCAGCACGAGCGTGCATCTCAGTGGTACGAATCTGAATCTCAACAGGCCGCCCATTAGGACCAATTACCGTGGTGTGTAGCGACTGGTAGAGATTGAACTTAGGCATCGCTATGTAGTCTTTGAATCGCCCAGGAACCGGATTCCACCTCGCGTGAATAGAACCAAGAACTGCGTAACAGTCGCGAACGGAGTCGACTATCACTCGTATGCCCACCAGGTCGAAGATGTCGTCAAACTCGCGTCCGCGCACCACCATCTTTTGGTAAATCGAGTAGTACTGCTTTGGTCGACCATCAATCTTGGCCTTGATTTTCGAGTCTTTAAGATCGTCGTTTATGGTCTCAATGACGCCGTGGATAAAGTCGTCGCGCTTCGGGGCGCGCTGGCTAACGAGATTAACAATCTCCTCATAAACCTTTGGATAGAGCACCGAGAACGAGATGTCTTCCAACTCCCACTTAAGTGTGTTGATGCCTAGTCGGTGAGCAAGCGGCGCGTAGATCTCCAGGGTCTCTTGTGCCTTGCGTCGAGCCGACTCGATTGGCACAAAACCCCAGGTTCGAGCATTGTGAAGTCGGTCGGTGAGCTTGATTACCAAAACACGGATGTCTTTCGACATCGCTACGACCATCTTTCGAACGGTCTCAGCTTGGGCGTGGTCGCCAAACTTGACCTTGTCTAGCTTGGTGACGCCATCAACCAACATAGCTATTTCGTCGCCAAAGTCCGAGCGAAGCATTTCTAGGTTGTATTCGGTGTCCTCAACGGTGTCGTGCAGCAGCGCTGCCGCAATCGTTGTCGCACCAATACCTAAATCGGCAAGTATTTGAGCCACAGCGAGGGGGTGCGTGATGTAGGGCTCCCCCGACTTTCTGAGTTGACCGGTGTGTGCAAAATCAGCTGCCAGAAAAGCTCGCTCTATGAGCGCTGTGTCGGCTTTTGGGTGATTGGCGCGAACCACTCGGCAAAGCTCAGATACCTCGTTGGAATACGCGGAATTGCGGTTGAACAAGCGAGACAAACCAGACCGGATGGCACTCACGGTTCCTGTTGGTGTCTGCTCGTTCAAAATGATTCCTTCTTGGATAACTAGCCTAACGCGAAGCCCCCAAGGAACACTTGGGGGCCTGGCGAATGTTTATCGGGCTAGCGGCTAGCCAAAACCTTCTGAGCTGCCTTGGCATACTTCTCTTCACCTTCACGAAGGTGCGAGTAAATAGGTGCGGCGATGAAGATGGTCGAGTAGGTTCCAACGATGATTCCGATGAAAAGTGCAAGTGAGATGTCCTTGAGAGTACCTGCGCCCAAGAAGATCGATCCGATAAAAAGAATCGCGGCTACTGGCAAAACGGCAACAATAGAGGTGTTAATCGATCTCACCAATGTCTGGTTCACGGCTAGGTTGACACGCTCCGCGAATGTTGCCGTATCGCTGTGCTCAACCTCAACGGTATTTTCGCGAATCTTGTCGAACACAACAACAGTGTCGTAAAGGGAGTAACCGAGAATAGTCAGAAATCCGATGACTGCTGCCGGAGTTACCTCAAAGCCAAGAGCACCGTAAATTCCAGCTGTGACCACCAGGTCGTGTAGCAGCGCGAAGATCGCGGCAAGTGACATTTTGATCGTTCTGAAGTAAACAGCCATCATGATGGCGGCAAGTAGAACGAACCAGAGAAGCCCAGCAACAGCCTTACCTGTGATGTCTGCACCCCATGAAGCACCGATGAACGATGAAGATACAGCATCGTTGGTGACACCGTAGGCGCTAGCGAGGGCCTTGCGAACCTGCTCTGATTCAACATCGCTGAGTTGATCCGTTTGAACACGCAGGTCGCTGGTTCCAACAGTGGTAACACCAACAGGGTCGGTGCCAGTGACTTCTGAAACGGCGTCGGTGGCAAGTTGTTGAGATTGTGCTGCTACTCCCGTAACTCGAAACTCAGAACCTCCGCGGAACTCGATACCGAACTGAAAGCCACGCATGCTAGGGATTGCAACTGCAAGCAAAACAACTACTGCAGCGATGCTGTACCAGAGCTTGCGGCGACCAATGATGTTGATCGAACGCTGAC
Source organism: Rhodoluna sp. (assembly GCA_040402495.1). Classification (GTDB taxonomy): domain Bacteria; phylum Actinomycetota; class Actinomycetes; order Actinomycetales; family Microbacteriaceae; genus Rhodoluna. Next base: position 19,117 of record JBBAMO010000001.1, on the reverse strand, counting down.
CCGAGTAGAGGTCATTACCGAAATCTGAAAAACGACCCATGACTAGTTCTTACCTTCGCTGTTAGTTTCAACGCCAGCAGAAGACGCCTTGCGCTCGGCGATGGTTTGCCTGCGCTGCACCTCCTTGGCAACTTTCTTAGACTTTGTCTCCGGCACGCTACTTGCAGTTCTAAACTGACCGCGGCCGGTGTAACCAGACTTTGCCATTTCCTTAATGTCAAAACCAGAGAACTTGTGACCACTCTGGAAGAACTTAAGCGTGGCAAGGAACTCCAAGATTGGGTGAGTGAAGAGCACTACTACCGCGAGGTCGATAAGTGTTGTTAGACCAAGGGTGAAGGCGAATCCACGAACGTTTCCAACGGTAAGCAAGTACAGGGTTACAGCAGCCAGCAAGCTGACAGCGTCTGATACAAGGATGGTGCGCCAGGCGCGCTTCCAGCCCGACTGCACAGCAGCACTTAGAGGCTTACCTTCGCGAATTTCGTCGCGAACGCGCTCAAAGTACACGATGAACGAGTCGGCGGTAATACCGATGGCCACGATAAGTCCGGCTACACCAGAAAGCGACAGGCGATAGCCCATGCGCCAAGACAGCAAGCAGATCATTAGGTAGGTGATCAAAGCGGCAATCGCAAGTGACCCGATTGTCACCATCGCTAGTCCGCGGTACTGGAAGAACGAGTAAATGATCACGAGCAAAAGACCGATTCCACCCGCGAGCAGTCCGTTAGCAAGCTGAGTTGAACCCAAAGTTGCAGAGATGTTCTCCTGGCTTTGAACCTCAAAGCCGATTGGAAGCGATCCAAACTTTAGCTGGTCGGCTAGTGATTTAGCGCCTTCCTTGGAGAAGGAACCGGAAATCTCTGCCGATCCATTGGTAATAACAGCGTTTGTTGAAGGTGCTGTGATTACATACCCGTCGAGAGTTACCGCGAACTGGTTGTTAGGAGACTTTAGCGGGTAGAGACGCTTGGTAACTTCACCGAACGTCTTGCTGCCGGCATCCTTGAATGCAAGGGTTACAGCCCACTCGTTAATAGCAGCGCCCTGGCTGGTAGTGCGAGTTCCTGAAGATGCGTCTTTGATGTCGGTACCGCTAAGTTCAACGGGACCCAAAACAAACTTGGCATAGCCTTCTTTGTCGCAGGTAACGAGCGGTTTGGTTGGGTCGTCGACCTGTCCAGGCTCTCTAAAGTCTGCGACTGTGCTAGTTGCCGACTTGCGACATGAAAGGGCGTCGTAAGCCTTTTGCGTCTTAGCGTCAACCCAGTTGAGGTCGCTAGGGTTGGTTGGCTTGGCGCCGCTGGTTGCAATCGGAGCGCTGCTAGGCGTGGCAGATGGGCTGGCACTTGAACCCGAGTCGCCACCTACCGAAGCGTTGCTTGCAGCGGAAGTTGCCAGAACAGGTCGGAACTCCAAACGCGCGCTGGCTTTGATGAGCTTGAGTGTGTTGTCGTCTGGTTTGCCAGGAATCGAAACCACGATGACTGCGGCCGCCCCGGTGCCCTGAGTGGTGATTTGCGCTTCGCTAACACCGGTGGCGTCTACACGCTGACGAATGATGGCTACAGCTTGCTCTAGGGTTCCATCTTTGAGTTCTTGGCCATTAGCGAGGCTTGGCTGAAGGATTACCGATGTTCCACCTTCAAGGTCTAGAGCAAGTTGAGGTGAAAATGAAGCTCGTCCGCCCGTTGACTGACCGTAAAGAATGGCGCCAACAAGAGCAACAACAACGATGGCAAGCCAAGTTAGGCGCTTGCGCGATCCGGATAAAGCGGAATTCTTTGCCATTTTTACTTCTTAACCGCCTTAGCCGCAGGCTTTTTAGCTACTGCAGTGGTTCGCTTGGCTGCTGCGCGCGAGGTGCCTGCAGCAGGAGTCTTTACAGCTGGCTTCTTCTCAGCGGCAGACTTGGTAACGCGCAAGACAGCCCCGCGTACAACTTCGAGTTTGGTGCTGCCTGCGGTGGTAACGATTAGTCGGTCATCAGCGATGGCTTCGACAACAGCAAAAATTCCAGAGCTGAGCATTACTTCACAACCTGGCTCTAGAGCTGCAGCCAACTGCTGAGCCTGCTTTTTGCGGTTTCTTGACTGATTCCAAATCAATACAGCGAAAACGGCGAGCAAAACTAGAGGTAAGTAATCCATGTCAACCTAACATTCAGAGGGCGCCGCAAAATGGCGTTGCGCCTAGACGATTATAGGTTACCAAGCGTTGTTTGCGGGTTCGAAACTGCCTGAACACCGAGATGCTGGTAAGCCAACGGGCTCGCCTGCATCAAGCTCGTGCAGTGCATCGTTGATGTCGCCGTGAAGAATCTGCGCATTGTCCGGCGCGATGTGCGCATAGTTTTCTCGGGTGTAGTCAATCGCGTCGTCGGACAACTCAACCCCGAAAACCTTGGTGTGAGGTAGTTCGCTGGCAATAGCCAGACCGATGGCACCAGAGCCCGCACAGAGGTCGACAACCAAAGGGCTAGGCGAGGCGTCTGCTTTGATGGCATCGATGGCAAGCCCAGTAACAAACTCGGTTTCGGGGCGAGGCACAAACACGCCTGGGCCAACCTTGAGCGTGATGTTTCGAAAGTGTGCTTCGCCGGTGAGGTGCTGCAGCGGTTCGCGCTGGGTGCGTCGTGCCACAAGCGATTCAAACTGCTGGGCCTGTGCGTCGTCGAATTTGGCCTCACCTAGGGCCACCTGCAAGGCAAGTTGGCCGCGGGTGATTTTGAGCACGTGGGCTGCCAGCAGTTCGGCATCGGTGTTGGCCGACTCAATGCCGGCCTCTTCGAAAGCACTCGCAGCGTCTTTGAGCTGCTGCCAAAGTGACATTACTTATTGCCTAGCGCGGCTAGTCTGGCTTCCTCGTCTACCTGAATTGCGCTCTGAACCACTGGTTCTAGGGCTCCGTCCATCACCTGGTCGAGGTTGTAAGACTTGTAACCCGTGCGGTGATCGGCGATGCGGTTTTCAGGAAAGTTGTAAGTGCGAATGCGCTCGGATCGGTCTACCGACTTCACCTGCGACTTTCGCGCTGCGCTGAGTTCGGCCTCTAGGGCTTCCTGCTGTGCTGCAAGGATGCGCGCACGAAGCACACGCATGGCTGCCTCGCGGTTTTGCAACTGCGACTTTTCGTTCTGCATGGCAACCGTGATGCCGGTTGGCAAGTGGGTAATGCGAACAGCCGAGTCGGTGGTGTTAACCGACTGACCGCCAGGGCCCGAAGAACGGTAAACATCGATGCGAAGATCGTTCTGACTGATTTCAACTTCTTCTGGCGCGTCTACTTCTGGAAAGACTAGAACGCCGGCTGCCGAGGTGTGGATTCGACCCTGAGTTTCGGTGACCGGCACGCGCTGTACGCGGTGCACTCCACCTTCGTACTTGAGGTGAGCCCAAACGCCCTGAGCTGGGTCGGTCGTGTTCGACTTGATGGCCAGCTGGACATCCTTGTAGCCTCCGAGGTCGCTCTCGTTTTTGTCGAGGATCTCGGTTTTCCAACCCTTTGAGTTGGCGTACTGAACGTACATGCGGAAAAGGTCGGCGGCGAATAGCGCGGATTCCGCACCACCTTCACCGGCCTTGATCTCCATGATTACGTCGCGGCCATCGTCTGGATCGCGAGGAATAAGAAGACGGCGCAGTTTTTCAACGGCCGCTACAAGACGCTCTTCGGTAGCAGGAAGTTCTTCGGCGAATGACTCGTCTTCTTTGGCCAACTCCTTGACGGCAGCCAAGTCTTCGGTTACCTGGTTCACCATGTTGTAGGCGGCCACGATTGCGTTGAGCTCGGCGTAACGACGGTTGAGCTTCTTGGCTAGCACCGGATTGGCATGAACCGAAGCCTCAGAGAGTTGTTCCTGAAGCGCTAAGTGTTCAGCCAGCAGTGGCTGGACTGAATCGAGCATTATTCTCCGTCAGAACCTGATGGAACCGGCATCGACTTCTGAACCTGCATCAAGAATTCAACGTTGCTCTGAGTTTCTTTTAGACGGCTCAATACAAGCTCGAGTGCCTGCTGCTGCTCTAGACCTGCAAGAGCGCGGCGAAGCTTCCAAATGATCTTGGTCTCGTCGGCGCCCATAAGCAGCTCTTCGCGGCGGGTTCCAGATGCATTGACATCTACGGCTGGGAAGATGCGCTTGTCGGCCAGCTGGCGCGATAGGCGAAGCTCCATGTTGCCTGTTCCCTTGAACTCTTCGAAGATAACTTCGTCCATCTTCGAACCGGTGTCTACCAGAGCGGTTGCAAGGATGGTGAGCGAGCCGCCATCTTCGATGTTGCGAGCAGCACCGAAGAAGCGCTTTGGTGGGTAAAGCGCCGACGAGTCGACACCACCCGAGAGAATGCGGCCTGAGGCTGGAGCACTTAGGTTGTAAGCGCGACCCAGGCGGGTGATCGAGTCAAGCAGCACGACTACATCGTGACCCATTTCAACCAAACGCTTTGCTCGCTCGATTGCCAACTCTGCAACGGTGGTGTGGTCTTCGGCAGGACGGTCGAAGGTTGAGGCAATAACCTCACCCTTTACGGTGCGCTGCATGTCGGTAACTTCTTCTGGACGCTCGTCAACCAAGACAACCATTAGGTGAACCTCTGGGTTGTTCTGAGCGATTGAGTTTGCGATTGCCTGAAGAACCAGGGTCTTACCGGCCTTTGGAGGCGACACGATCAGACCGCGCTGACCCTTACCGATAGGAGCTACGAGGTCGATGATGCGGGTCGAGAGCTTGCTCGACTCGGTCTCTAGACGCAGACGGGTCTGTGGGTACAGAGGAGTCAACTTGCCAAACTCAACGCGAGCCTGGGCCTGCTCGATGGTTAGACCGTTGATCGAATCGATGCGAACGATGGCGTTGAACTTTTGACGGCCAACACCCTCACCCTCGCGTGGCTGACGGATTGCGCCAACCACAGCGTCACCCTTGCGCAGACCGTACTTCTTTACCTGGCCAAGTGAAACGTAAACGTCGTTTGGTCCTGGAAGGTAGCCGGTGGTGCGCACGAATGCGTAGTTGTCGAGAACATCCAAGATTCCAGCAACTGGAACTAGAACATCGTCTGGAGAGATTTCTGGTTCGATCTCGTCGCGGTCGTTGCCGCCGCCATTGCCGCCGCCACGACGACGGTCGCGGTCGCGGTAACGGTTGCGGTTACGGTTGCGGTTGCCTCCACGACGGTCGTCGTCGAAGTCGCGGTCGCGGTTGCCGCCACCGTTGTTGTTCTGGCGCTGTGGGCGCTCGCTCTGTGACTCTGAGTCGCTCGAGCGGTCTTCCGACTTCGAAACTCCCTCTGAGCCTTCAGAGTTTGAAGAGTTGTTGCGAGGTGGTCGCTGACGACGCTGACGCGAAGAGCCTCCCTCGCCGTTTGATTCTGGGGCAGAATCAGACGAAGCTGACTCCGACTTTTCTACGGCCGCCTTAGGCGCCTTGGTTGATTCTGCTGGTGCGCCATCGGTGGCTGCAACTGCTGTTACCCGGCGGCTCTTGCGAACCGGGGCTTCGTTCTGGATCTCGTCCATGGTGTTCTTTCTTGGTTTGTGTGGCATTCGGTTTCAATCGATTTCTAGCCACTGCACATCGGTTGATGTGCCTTATCGCATGATTTGCGTGGATTTCACCGAGCTGCAGTCGGGGCTATTCGCCGCCAGACGCACTTTCTTCTTGGTGCGTTACAACAGTAGCACCTTTGAAGTCCACCGCCAACAGCAACGCGCGCCACTGTGGATAATTCTTAGCGGCCAACTTAGCTGCCTCGAGTCGCGCGAAAGGGTCTGTAGCCAAAACCAACACGGATGGGCCAGCGCCCGAAACCACAGCAGCGTATCCGTTTGAACGCATCAACTGAATGACAGCTTCGGTTTCTGGCATGGCCGACGCGCGGTAATCCTGGTGAAGGCGGTCTTCGGTTGCCGACATCATCAGCTCTGGGCTCTGGGTCAGAGCTGCAATCAATAGGGCGGAACGAGAAACGTTGAAGACTGCATCGTCGTGAGGCACCGACTGAGGCTGAAGTGAACGCGCGAGCGCGGTTGACATCTTGTGATCTGGCACCAGCTCAAGTGGCGAAACGCCGCGGTGCACAAAAAGCTTCTTGTGATGCGGACCGGATTCGTCTTCCCAAGCGATGGTTAGACCACCAAAAAGTGCAGGGGCAACGTTGTCTGGGTGGCCTTCGAGTTCGGTAGCCATCTCTAGAAGTTGCTGGTTAGAAATCTCTACGATTCCTTCGAGCAAACCTTGCGCGGCTTTAATGCCCGACACCACGGCAGCACCCGATGAACCCATGCCACGTCCGTGAGGAATGATGTTGTGTGCAGTGAGTCGTAGGCCTGGCATCTTCTGGCCAAACTTGTCGAAAACGTAAGCCATCGACTTGACCACTAGGTTGTTTTCGTCGGTGGCAACTTCGCCAGCGCCTTCGCCATGAACATCCACAACTACGGTGGTGTCGGCAACGGCTTCAACGGTTAGCTCGTCGTAGAACGAAAGCGCCATACCAAGCGTGTCGAAGCCCGGCCCGAGGTTTGCCGAGGTGGCAGGAACCTTTACCGTTACGCGACGACCAACAATGCTCACTAGGCCAGACCTAGCCTCTCGGCAACTTCTTCTGCGCGGTTTGAAACAGACTGCGGCTTGATTTCGTTGCCATCTTCGTCTTTGAGTGCCCACAGGGCATCCTTGAGGCCGTGACCGGTTACGGTGACCACAATCTTGGAACCGGCAGGCACCTTGCCAGCGCGTGCGTTCTTCAACAGACCAGCTGCGCCGGTTGCCGATGAAGGCTCAACGAATACGCCAACCTCTTGCGACAAGAATCGGTGCATCCAAAGAATCTCTGAGTCGAGAACCGAGCCGAACTCACCAAGCGAGCACTCGCGAGCGCTGAGAGCTAGGTCGTAAGAGGCTGGGTTGCCAATGCGGATGGCAGTTGCGATGGTGTCTGGGTTCTTCACCGGGGTGCCGTAAACAAAAGGAGCCGAGCCATCAGCCTGGAAGCCCCACATCTTTGGAACCACCTTGATGGTGCCCGCGTTGAAGTCTTCTAGGTAGCCCTTGAAGTAAGCAGAGTAGTTTCCGGCATTGCCCACTGGAAGCACGTGGAAGTCTGGGGCAAAGCCCAGAGCCTCGACGACCTCGAATGCACCGGTCTTCTGACCCTCGATGCGATCTGGGTTTACCGAGTTGACCAGGTGCACGGGGTAGTTTTCGCTTAGGTCGCGGGCGAGGTCGAGGCAGTCATCGAAGTTGCCTTGAACCTGAAGAATCTGAGCCTTGTGAGCAACGGCCTGGCTTAGCTTGCCAAGAGCGATCTTGCCCTCAGGAACCAAAACCACCGACTGGATGCCAGCTGCCGCAGCGTAGGCAGCGGCCGAAGCCGAGGTGTTTCCGGTGGATGCACAGATAACAGCCTTTGCGCCGTGACCAACAGCCTTAGAAACAGCCATAGTCATTCCGCGGTCTTTGAATGAGCCGGTTGGGTTCATTCCTTCAACCTTCAGCCACACCTGATCTGCGCCAACCAACTTGGCAAGCGCTGGAGCTTCAACCAATGGAGTGCCACCCTCGCCGAGGGTAATGATTGGGGTGTTGCTGTCTACGTCGAGGCGGTCGAAGTATTCACGGATAACGCCGCGCCATTGGTGAGCCATTAGAGCCCTTCCACTCGAATTACAGATGTGATGGACTCGACGGCATCGCTGGCGGCGAGAGAGTTGACTACTGCAGAAAGTGAAGCATCGGTGGCTTCGTGAGTTCCTACCAATAGGTTAGCGGTTGGCGCCTCACCTGGCACGCGAGGATTGACTGCCTGTTCCACAGTTTCCACAGATACTCCATGGTTTGAGAACAACGCGGCGATCTGTGCAAGAACACCTGGCTGGTCTTTTGCCTTGATGGTGATCTGGTAACGCGTGTAAATGCGATCGATCGGAAGCACGGGCAAGTTGGCATGCACCGAGTCGGGCAATCCTGCGCCACCGGCCACGTGACGCTTAGCTGCTCAAACCAAGTCTCCGAGAACCGCTGATGCGGTCTGCACTCCCCCGGCTCCCGAGCCATAGAACATCAGCGAACCAGCGGCTTCGGCCTCGACAAAAACGGCATTGAAAGCGCCGCGAACCGCGGCCAGCGGGTGCTCGCGCGGAATAAGGGCTGGGTAAACGCGAGCGCTAACGCCTTGTTCTCCGTCGGAGTCGGCATCGATGCGTTCCGCGATTGCCAGCAACTTGATAACGTAACCGTTTTCGCGAGCAGCAGTCATCTGCTCCTTGGTCACCTTGGTGATGCCCTCACGGTAGACGTGATCGAGCGGAACTTCGGTGTGAAAGGCCAGCGCGGCCAAGATGGCGACCTTTTGCGCAGCATCGTAGCCTTCAACGTCGAGGCTTGGGTCGGCCTCGAGGTATCCAAGTTCGGTGGCCTCAGCCATGGCTGCTTCGAGCGAGAGACCCGCCGAATCCATGCGGTCGAGGATGTAGTTGGTTGAGCCGTTGACGATGCCCATGATGCGGTTTACCTTGTCGCCGGCAAGCGATTCGCGAAGCGGGCGAATGATAGGAATCGCGGCGGCAACCGCGGCCTCGAAGTATAGCTGAGCACCCACCTGCTCGGCGGTGTCGAACAATTCGGTGCCGTGAGTAGCAAGCAGGGCTTTGTTGGCGGTGATCACATCGGAACCAGAGTTGAGAGCTTGAAGAATGTAGGTGCGAGCCGGCTCGATTCCGCCCATAACCTCGATGACAATGTCGGCCGAAAGAATCAGAGTTTCGGCATCCGTGGTGAGCAACTCAACTGGGATGCTCGCGCTGCGCTTGGCCTTCAGGTCGCGAACGGCAACACCGATTAGCTCCATCTCGGCGCCAACGCGGGCGGCTAGTTCGGCCTTGTTCTCTAGCAGCAGGCGGGCAACCTGCGCGCCGACAGAGCCGGCACCTAGAAGTGCGATGCGAAGGGGGCGATAGTCCATCACTTTTTAATCCTTGCCATTCTTTTTTAGAAGTTCTTGAAAACGTAGGTCGCGGGTAAAGAGGTCGGCTTCGGTTTCGCCTCGCACAATCAATCGTGCCTGACCATCGATGACTGCCACAACTGGAGGTTTGGTCAAGAAGTTGTAATTGCTGGCCAGCGAATAGCAGTATGCGCCAGTTGCAGCCACCGCAATGATGTCGTTGTTTGCAATGTCGGCCGGTAGATAGTCGGCACGAACCACGATGTCGCCGCTCTCGCAGTGTTTGCCAACCACGCGTGAAAGCGCCGCAGCGGATTTTGACTCACGCGAGACCAAACGCGCTTGGTAGTCGGCTTCGTAAAGGCTAGGGCGGGCATTGTCGCTCATGCCGCCGTCGACGCTTACGTATTTGCGCACGGCAGGCGATGCGCCATCGGTGACCTGGACGTCCTTGATGGTGCCAACCGTGTAGAGCGTGATGCCAGCCTGACCTGCGATCGCGCGCCCTGGCTCAAAGGCCAAAACGGGAATCTCGATGCCTTGCTCGTCGCATGCAATCTTGACGGCCTCTGCAATTTTGAAAGCCATGGTTTCGATTTCGGGAGCATCGTCGGCGCTGGTGTAGTTGATGCCGAAACCGCCACCGAGGTTCAGTTCTGGCACTGGGCCTGCCTTGAGCAAATCAGCGTGAACCTCAACCAATCGACGGGCAGCCTCAACAAAACCATCGGCCTCAAAAATCTGTGAACCAATGTGCGAGTGGATGCCCAAAAAGTTAAGGTGAGCGTCTGCGCGAATACGAGCCACCAGCGCTGGCACATCTTGCCTAGCAATACCGAATTTCTGGTCTTCACGAGCGGTGGCCAGGTATTCGTGGGTGTGAGCGTGCACTCCTGCGTTTACACGGATGCGCACGTTCTGAATTTTGTCTTGCGCCTGCGCAGTTGAGGCGATGCGCTCGAGTTCAATCTCGCTGTCGATAACAATCGCTCCAACGCCTGCAGCAACGGCGCGGCCAATCTCGGCAAGGGACTTGTTGTTGCCGTGAACACCGATGTTGGCGGGGTCTACTCCCCCTGCAAGGGCAGCCGCCAGTTCTCCACCCGAGGCAACATCAATGTTGATTCCAACCTCGTTAATCCAACTTGCCACCTCGGTGCACAAAAATGCTTTGGCAGCGTAGTACACCTTCGACTTGGTGCCTATCGACGCTGCAGCTGCCTGCAGCGCGTTTCGAACACGGATGGCTTGGGCCCTAAAGTGCGCCTCATCGATTACGTAAAGCGGTGTACCAAACTGAGCGGTTAGTTCGCTCACTGCCACACCAGAGATTTGCGCCTCGCCGTATTTATTGCGCGAGATGTTGCTCGGCCAAATCTTGTGGTCGAGTTCGTTTAGGTTTTGAGGCTCTTGTAGCCAATCAGGCGCTAGTGGGTTGTTCATCACATACGCTCCGGAGCGCTCACGCCGACCAAAGAGAGCCCGTTTTTGAGCACTACGCCTGCGGCATTATTGAGCCAAAGGCGCGTGCGGTGAATGGTTTCGGCTGGTGCACCTGACAACGGGGTTACGCGGCACTGGTCGTACCAGCGGTGGTATGCGCCAGCTACTTCTTCGAGATACCGAGCAACGCGGTGCGGCTCGCGGAACTCCGCGGCCTGAGCCAAGACTCGAGGTAGCTGTGTCAACTTGGCCAGCAACTCTTCTTCGCTCGGGTGATTCAACAGAGTGGCATCGAACTCGCTGTCGTCGACACCAAGCGACGCTGCGTTGTTGGCAACCTGCTTGGTGCGAGCGAATGCGTACTGGACGTAAAACACAGGGTTGTCGTTGGTCTTCTTTTCTAGAAGGGCCAGGTCGATGTCGAGCATCGAGTTGATCGAAGAACGCACCAACGCGTAGCGAGCAGCATCTACTCCAACGATTTCGACAAGGTCTTCCATGGTTACCACGGTGCCTGCACGTTTTGACATGCGCACCGGCTGACCATCGCGAACCAGATTGACTAGCTGGCCAATCATGATCTCCAGGTTTACCTGCGGTTCGTCGCCGAAAGCAGCACACATTGCCATCATGCGAGGAACGTATCCGTGGTGGTCGGCACCAAGCATGTAAATGCAACGATCAAAGCCGCGGCCACGCTTGTCTAGGTAGTAGGCAAGGTCTCCGGCGATGTAAGCAGCCTCTCCGTCGCTCTTCAAAACCACTCGGTCGCGGTCGTCGCCAAAGTCGCTCGAGCGCAGCCAGGTTGCACCATCCTGCTCGTAGATGTGACCCAACTCACGAAGTCTTGCAATCGCTCGCTCTACAGCACCAGATTCGTACAAGGAGTTCTCGTGAAAATACACATCGAAGTCGACACCGAAATCGTGCAGCGATTGACGGATTTCGCCGAACATGAGTTCTACACCCGCGGCACGGAAAGCCTCTTGGGCATCTTCCTCCGGCAAGGTCAGGAGGTCTTGTGTGGCGTCTGCCAAAACCTGCTTGGCAATCTGTTCGATGTATGCGCCGGCGTAGCCATCTTCGGGGGCTTCTTGCCCTCGGGCGCTAGCGAGCAAGCTTCTTGCAAAACGATCGATCTGAGCGCCGTGATCGTTGAAGTAATACTCACGAGTGACTTTTGCGCCTTGCAATTGCAGCACACGGGCCAGCGAATCGCCAACCGCTGCCCAGCGGGCTCCGCCGATGTGAACCGGACCGGTTGGGTTGGCCGAGACAAATTCAAGGTTGAGCGACTGCCCAGCTAATGCATCCGAAACTCCATAGGCAGCACCTGCCGCCACGATCTTCTGTGCGACTTCGCCGGCTGCACCAGCGGCAAGTGTGATGTTGATAAAGCCAGGTCCGGCGATGTCTACCGATGCAATTCCGGCATCTTTTTGTAACTCAGGTGCCAGAAGATCGGCGAACTCTCGAGGCTTCAAACCCAGCTTGGATGCATGCTGCATGGCTATGTTTGTGGCCCAGTCACCGTACTCACGATTCTTTGGTCGTTCGACCACAATTTCGCCAGCCAACTCCCCAGCAGGCAGCGCACCGGAAGACTGCAGGGCAGCGATGCTGCGCGCAATCAATGCGGAAAGGTCTGCGGGGGTCATGGTGTGCAATTCTACCCGTAATGGGCTTAGTTAAGCCGAAGCGGTGGGACCGAAAGGGAACCCACCGCTACGACGAGTACTTGTTACTTCACTGCTCCAGCGGTAAGACCGCGAACAAAGTAGCGCTGTAGAGAGAAGAACACAATCAACGGCACAATCAGAGACAAGAAAGAACCAGCGGCAACGTTCTGCCAGCCATCGCCGTACTGTCCCAAGAGGCGCAGCAGGCGGTAGGTCATCACGGTTCTCTCGTCGCCAACAAAGATGAACGCGATGAGGTAATCGTTCCAAACCCACATGAACTGGAAGATGGCAAACGAAGCAAGAGCAGGAATCGACATCGGCATAACCAAGCGCCAGAAGATTTGGTAGTAGCTGGCGCCGTCAACTCGGGCTGCTTCAATTAGCGCTACCGGCAAGGTCATCATGTAGTTGCGCAGGATGTAGATTGCAAGCGGAAGAGCAAAGGTCGCGTGCACAATCCAAGCTCCTGGGTAGTCACCAATGATGCTGATGCCTAGATTTTTCTTTAGCCACACCATGCCGCGAAGCACAGGCACGAGTGCGGCCTGAAGAGGAATAACCATTAGTCCAACCACGATGCCAAAGATCCACTCGCGCCCTTTGAATTCGATGAAGGTGAATGCGTAGGCTGCGTTGGCGGCAATCAAAATAGGCAGCACGGTGGATGGCACTGCAACAACGATTGTGCTGATCAAAGACTGAAGCATGCCGTCACGTTCAAGAACTGTCGCAAAGGCATCTAGCGTCCAGTCTTGCCCGAATGGGTTAGCTAGGGCGTCCCACCAGCCGGTGGCAGCCGCAGAGTCTTTAGAGCGGAAGGCAGTAATCAAAAGTCCAACAGTTGGAATCGACCAAATGCCAACCAGAACGATCAGCCCGAGCGTCGAAGCAAGTTTGAACTTGCGAATGGAATCGAAGAAAGATCTCATCGAAGTGCCTCCTGCTTTCTTGCGCTACGAATCTGAATCCACATCAAAGGAGCAACAAGAATCGTGAGGATGGTTACGATTGCCGAAGCTGCGCCGGTGTTGAAGTTCAAGAAGAACTGCTTGTAGAACTCAAAGCCCAACACGCTGGTGTTGAACTGACCACCGGTCATGGCCAAAACAATGTCGAAGATCTTCATAACCAGAATCAAGACAGTGATGAAAACCGACATGATCGTGGCGCGAATCTGAGGCACGATCACCTGGAAGAAAACCTGAACCGTGTTTGCCCCATCGATGCGGGCGGCCTCGATGGTTTCCTCTGGCACGGCCTTGATGGCTGCCGAGAGAAGAACCATGGCGAATCCGGCCTGAAGCCAAATGATGATAATCATCAGTAGGAAGGAGTTGAATCTAGCTGTGTCAATAATCAGCCACGGCTGAGGTTCTCCGCCCAGTGCAACAACTATCGAGTTGAGCAGACCGATTTCAGGGCGACCTGGTGGAACAAACACGTAAATGAAAGACCAGATGGTTGCCGCGCTAACGAACGAGATCGACATCGGCATAAATATCAGCGACTTGAAGATTTTTTCGCGACGTGGGCCAACGTTGTTGCCCAGAGTTGCCACGAGAAGACCGATTGCAACTGTGATGGCCGGAACGAAAGCAATCCACAAGAAGTTGTTAAGCAGAATCCCGAGGAACTCTGGAGACGAGAAAAGATCGACGTAGTTTTGAATGCCGATGAACTCTTTGCCCGATTTGTTGGTGAAAGACAGGTAGAAGGTCTGCACTAGCGGAATGAGGAGAATGACTACCAGTAGCAGCGCTGCCGGCAGCAGAAAGCCGAGGGCGCGAATCTTCTTTTGAAGCTTTTCGGAAAACAGATTTACCAGGAGGTCAAGGCCTTTGTATACAGCCAAGCTCACGGCGATTCCGATTGCGATGGCAAATAGACCGTAGCCAATGTCGCCGAATGCACCCATTATGTCTCCCGTTTTTGAGCCTTGTTATTTGAATCTAGTAAGTCTGGGGGTGGGTTTCCCCACCCCCAGACTTTTACTTTAGAACCGTTTGAATCTAGTACTTAGCCTGGATTCGGTCTGCAGCGGTTGCCCAGTCGATCTTGCCAGCAACCCAGTCGGTGCCTGCAAGCCAGAACTCAGCGTTTACCTCTGAAGGCATACGGTCAGAACCATCGAAGCCGAAGACCTCAGCGTTAGCCATGGCCTCACCAACCTTCTTACCCAAACCGGTTGGGTATAGAGCGTTGTCGAAGGTCTTGTGTGGTGACACGAACGATGACTTCTCGGCCATGATAGTTCCGAGCTTGTCGCTCAAGATGAAGTTAAGAACCTTAGCTACATCCTGGTCGTTGGTGAAAGCAGCGGCTAGGTCGCCACCACCTAGTACACCAGCGCTGGCACCCTCAGGTGCTGGCAAGGTGAATACGTCGGCGTGGGTGTAGTCCTCTGCAGCAACTTCAGCCTTGATTGCATCTGGGAAGAAGTCGGTGATGAACGATCCCTGACGAAGCATGAAGCACTGGCCCTTAGCCTTGCCACCGGTCTCGAAAAGAGGTGCGGTGTTGCCAAAGCCGTCGGTAACCATCGAGGTTCCGCCGCCGTTTACGTTTCCGTCAGTCAGAAGCATCTCAGCAACCTTGTCGGTAGCCTTTGGAATCTCTGAGAACTTTACGTCGCCTGCAATCCACTGGTTGTAGGTGTCTACACCGTAGTAGTCAAGAACGTACTGCTCGATCCAGTCGGTGATTGGCCAACCAGTGGCTCCACCAGACTCGATACCTGCACAGAATGGGTAACCGGTTCCGTCAGTCTTGATCTGCTCGATTAGAGCGGTCATTTCTGCATCGGTGGTAGGAACGGCGTAGCCGTTCTTCTCAAACTCTGATGGGTTGTAGAAAACGAGGGTCTTGACGTTTGCTGAAAGTGGAAGACCGTAGACCTTTCCGTCCTTCTGTGCAAGGGTGTCCCAACCTGGAACCAAGGTCTCCTGGATTGGAGCTAGGTCTACAACGTCGCTTAGTGGAAGCAGGTTGTCGGCCTGGTCTAGAAGACCGCCTGGCTGTGGCCATACACCGATGTCAGGAGCCTGTCCTGATTCGATCTTGACCTTGATGTCGGTGTCGAACGATGCGAGTGAGGTGAAGGTAACCGTTGGGTTTCCTTCGTCAGAAGCGGTCCATGCGTCTAGTTCTGCCTGGATTGCAGCTGCCTGAGCTTCGCCGTAAGCACCATAGATGGTTACTTTGCCGTCACCAGCAGGAGCCGAAGCTGCACAGCCGGTGAGTGACATACCTGCTACTGCCAAAACGGCTGCAGCAGTTAGAAAACGCTTTGCTTTCATTTGTTGTCCTTTCCTGGAACGCCAGAGCAGATGCTAAGACGTGCAAATCAAACATTACGGCTTAACAATGTCTTCAAAAGTGTGATTTTGATAACAAATCTGTAAACGCTTGCAGTTTTGCCCTAAACGTTATCTTGCTGTTATCAAAAAGTCGAATTTACAGCGATTTTGGGCACTTCGATCAACGACGAATCAGCCCGAGTTCGGCTGAAGCACTGACCGGTATGGCATCACAGAGCTCCCCCACAAACTTTCCGTCTTCGAAATTTCTAAAACCAATCAGGTGCCAGCCATCGTTGCTTTTGATTATTCTTGCGGCGTAAACCATTGGATTACTGAAAGCGTTTGCTTTATTGAAATCAATCTGGCTTAGATCGGCAGAAACAGCAACACTGTAGGTTGCGTCGCGCTGACCAAAAGCAGCCAGTCTTTCAGCGCTTAGTTCGCGCCAACCGCAGCAGAACAGCACGATGGGAACCCCGTCGACAATTTCGAATTGATAAACCTCAAGCTGTCCGAAGCCCTGCCCCGGACTAGATAGCGGCGGCTGAACCTGCCAGTTGATCAGGTCCTGCGAAGTGGCGTGACCCATCACGCCTCGAGTGCGCGGGTCTCCATCTTTGGCTCTAGCGGTTACCAGCATGTGCCACGTTTCATCGTTGCCAGGGAAGCGAAATACCCAAGGGTCGCGCCAAGCCTCGTCGTGCCAAATGGTCTTGTCTAGTTTTTCGTACCAGGTTGGGTCGGCCTGAACCAGCGGTTGATTCGAGAGCTTCTGCCACGAATTGAGGTCATCAGAGACAGCAGCACCGATGGTTTGAACATCTCCCCCGTCTTCGCGTGAGGTTCCCGTGTAAAACATCCACCACTTGCCATCGTCTGCTCTCACCACAGAACCAGTCCAGGTTGTCCAAGAATCGAAAGCTGGCGACTCTGAAGGAGCTAACGCATCCGGAAGAACCGTCCAGTTATTTAAATCGGTAGAAATAGCGTGGCCAACCGATGGGTTGCGGTGGCGAAGTTCTGGGTCGATGAGGCTTTTTGGTGCCTGCAGGTAAAAGACGTGGTGTTTCTCGCCGTCAAACACAAACCAAGAGTCCCAAATCCATTTGTCTGGCAATGCAAGTGCCATCGGTGCTCCTTACGTTCTCGGCTACTAGCCAACATCCTAGGATGCTCGGGCCCCCTAAAGTGCTCGCTGATAGGCTTGGAGCACCCGAGCCCCTATAGCTCAGGGGATAGAGCGCCGCTCTCCGGAGGCGGAAGCGCAGGTTCGAATCCTGCTAGGGGCGCATGTTTGGAATCAATTGGCTAGACCCTGAATACCTAATCACTACGTTTGGCGCACCTGCGCTGATACTGGTCTGCCTGATGGTTTTCGCCGAGACAGGGCTCTTGGCGGGCTTCTTCTTGCCCGGTGATTCGCTGCTATTTGTGAACGGACTATTTTTGGCCAGCGGTTTTTACCCTGTGCCATTGTGGGTTGCTTGCTTGGCTATTTCTACTTCGGCGTTTCTGGGCGACCAAACCGGCTACTGGATAGGTCGCAAACTCGGACCGGCTGTGTTCAACCGCCCAGACTCAAAGCTTTTTTCAGGCAAAAACGTCGAACGCGCTCACGATTTCTTTGAGCATTACGGCGCAAAAGCAATCATCATCGCCCACTTTGTGCCGATCATGCGCACCTTTGTTCCGGTGGCGGCTGGGGTCGGCAAGATGCAGTTCTCGAAGTTTCTTCGGTTCAACATAGTAGGTGTAATCGGCTGGGGCACTGGCGTGACGCTGCTCGGTTACTTCTTAGGTGGAGTTCCGTTCGTAAGAAACCACGTGTCGTATGTGACGATCGCCTTCATAGTCTTGTCGTTCATCCCAATCGCGCTCGAAGTGCTTCGCGCTCGCAAGCAGATTGAGCAGAAGAGCGCCGAGAAGGCTAAACGCGCTAAAAAATAGGGTGCAACCAGGCTGCTAGAGGTTCTGAGTTTTCAGGTAACCAATTAGCTCGCCAAGAGCCTGGGATCGATGGCTCAGGGCATTCTTGATTTCTGGCTCCAGTTCGGCCGCGGTCACTTCAAAGCCCTCCGGGATGAACACTGGGTCGTAGCCGTGCCCATTGGTGCCGCGCTCCTCGAAGGCAACGCTTCCTGGCCAATTTCCGGTAAACGAAAGTTCTGAATCAGCAGTAACCAAAGCGAGCGTGCAAATAAATGCTGCCGCCCGGTGAGCCGCACCGATGTCGCGCAGCTGGGTTAGCAAAAGACGACGGTTGGCTTCGTTGTCTTTCGAACCTGACCAGATTGCGGTAAAGATTCCTGGCGAGCCACCCAGCACTTCAACTGCGATGCCGGAGTCGTCGGCAAGTGCCGGCAATCCGGTGTGCATGTGGGCAACACGTGCTTTGATTAACGCATTCTCTAGGTAACTCGTGCCGTTTTCAACCGGCTCCGGGCCATCGTAGCCAATGAGTTCCAAGCCTGGGACGGCTGGCTCAAGTATGGCGCGAAGTTCTTCGACTTTGCCCTGGTTGTGAGTTGCTAAAACCAGTTTCAAATTAGGCCTTCAGGGCCTTGGCTTGCAGTTGCTCCAGCTGGTTGTTGCCTTTGAGAGCAAGGTCGAGCAGCGAGTTCAACTCGTCGCGGTCGAAAGGTGCGCCTTCGGCGGTGCCCTGCACCTCGATGAACTTACCTTTTCCGGTTACTACAACGTTCATGTCGGTTTCGGCGCGAACATCCTCGGTGTAGGCAAGGTCGAGAAACGGCACTCCATCTATGATGCCTACCGAAATCGCAGACACTGAGTCGGTTAGTACGTTGGCCGAAGCCGGAACGTGCTTCTTGCTCTTAGCCCATTCGATCGAGTCGGCGAGCGCCACGTACGCACCAGTAATGGCTGCCGTGCGAGTGCCTCCATCGGCCTGCAAAACATCGCAGTCGATAACAATGGTGTTTTCGCCAAGCGCTTTTAGGTCGACGATGGCGCGCAGGCTGCGGCCAATCAGTCGGGAAATCTCGTGGGTGCGTCCGCCGATCTTGCCCTTTACGGCTTCACGGTCGCTGCGGTCGTGGGTGGCACGAGGAAGCATTGCGTATTCGGCAGTAATCCAGCCTTCACCCTTGCCGGTCTTCCAGCGAGGCACGCCAGGAGTGAAAGATGCGGTGCAAAGAACTCGAGTGTTGCCGAAGTGAATCAAAACCGAACCCTCTGGGTTTTGGCTCCAGTTGCGTTCGATGATTACATCTCGAAGTTGGTCGGTAGCGCGGCCGTCTATGCGGGTCATGTTTGCCTTTCTAAGCAAGTTTTTCTACAGTGGCCACTTCTGGACCAAGGAATCTTCTGGCCAAGCGTCCAAAGCTGCCGGAATCGCCGGTGGACTGAAAACGCAACGATGGCGCGCCATCGGTGTTGCGCTGGAGGTTGTGGGCTACAAGCGTGCGGTAGACATCCTTGGCGGTTTCTTCGGCCGAAGACACCAGCGTTACGTCTTCGCCCATAACGTACGAGATCGCACCGGTTAGCAACGGGTAGTGCGTGCAACCGAGCACGAGTGTGTCGACCCCTGCGGCCTTGATTGGGGCTAGATAGCTTTCGGCTGCAGCCATCAGTTCTGGGCCCGAGGTGACACCGCGCTCGACAAAGTCGACAAAACTTGGGCAGGCTGCGCTGGTGATGTGAATATCGACAGCGGCGGCGAAGGCATCGTCGTAGGCGCGCGAAGTAACCGTGGCGTTGCAGGCGTGATCGAGATCAC